>WFOY01000085.1 GCA_015487835.1 Aquificaceae bacterium | reverse complement strand
CTGCCATAGCTCGGTTTCACTTCTATCCCCAGCTTTGAACCCTTTCCATAACGAGAATATGCTCTTTTTGGAATGAATAAGTTCTACCCCGTAGACAATGTGCTCAATTATGAAGGGCAGTATAATGTTCCTTGAAAGTAATGGTGGGAGCAGGTTAAGAAGCTTCTCTTCAAAAACAAGACTGCCTTTATATTCCAGGGGTTGTTCTACAATTAACCTTATGGCTTTGGATCTGTCCGAGTAGCTCTTGAATCTGGTGAGTGCTATGTAGTTAGCAAGGCTTTCCTCGATCACCTTTCCCCACCATGTATCGTAGTAATAGTTTCTAACCCTGTTAACATCTAAATAAGCGTGTGCAAACTCGTGAAAAAGAACCTTCGTAAAAACAAACTCTGGCGGGACCTCGGTTTTAGTTCCCCATTCAATGCACCTTTCTGGGCATATCAATATCAAGGGTCCCCAATAAATTTCCTCTTGGAGATCATCTGGTACATCTTTCAGGTAAAGGCCGACCGCTACCATACTTCCAACGGTTTTTCTAAGGCACTTTTCTAAAGCTTCTACTGGAGTTCTCCCCAGTTCTCCAGAATGAAACAGCTCTCTTGCGCATTCTTCGTTGAGCAGTACTCTCTTCTGTGGGGGATAGAATTCATCCATAGTTTCCTCGTTCACTAAATACACCGGAACCCTTTTCATGGTATCTGCCAATATACCGGAGAGAGCTACGATCTTATCCTCTTTGTAGGCGATCTCTTGAGATGAATTCAGGTTGATTATCCTAAGCATGTTCTTACCTCCTTTAAATAAGGAAGTATAACTAGCAAATGCGACATATAATATTGCATTATGGGTGGTGATGCACGTTTAAGGAAGGACGAAATCATGAGGCTTGATGTTTTGAAAGCTATGCTCGAGCTGGGGGCTAAGGATAGAGAAGTGTCCACGGCGGATATACAGGAAAAACTTTTTGGAAACAGAAGCGCCAGGTCTCCAGAGAGGAGGAAACTGCAGAGGCTCCTCAATAGTTTAGAATACACAGGCTATCTGGAATCTGAGGGAGATGAGCGCGGAAGGAAGGGCAAACGGTGGAGGATAAAAAAAGGTGCCCTTAAGGGCCTTGAATATCTTTCTGAAGAGGAGAGGAGAAACCTAATGATAGGCTTTATATTCCTGCCAATGGGTTATAAAAGTGAGCTTGTGGGGAGATTAAAGCATGTACTTTCAAAAGTGTCGGGAGGAAGCGATACGGAAGGTGTCTTGAGCGAGTGTATAGGCAAGTATGTGGAGTTTGAAGAGCGGTACGCCAAAGTAAATATCGAAGTCATATCTAAGATACTTGAAGGATTAGAAAGGAGGGTAAAAGGTGAAAATGTAGTTCTAAGATTCGGCTATAAGAACAAGCAAAGGATAGTGGTGCCTTTAAAACTGTTCTCATACGAGGGTTTGATTCAACTTGCAGGGTGGGAGCTAAGCGATAAGAATGCTGTAAAGAGTAGATTTTCCAAGTCCTTTATAGTGGCTTATATACAGAGCGTTGAAGTTTTAAAACTTGAGGATAGTAGTAGGTTTGGGAAGATATATGAATCTAACAAAGAGATAATAGAGCAGGTCTCAAAAAAACTCAGAGAGAGCAAAAACTTTCCTATTTCTAGCGAGAAACCCTTTATATTTGAAGTTGAACTTGAGAAATTAGATAAAGATCTTGTGTATAGAGATTATAAAATCTCACCATCTCAAATTGGTAAAATCGATCCTGAAACATGGAAAACCGTTTTGGTAGGATACACAAGCAGTAGATACGCCTTCAGATTTCTCAATATAAGACACGTAAAGAAAATAATAAAGCCTACCAGGACATTTTTCAACGATTACGTGGATAAAGCTATAGAAGAAGGTTATGAAGATTTACCTGAAGATTATGAAGAAAATTTAGAGAGATTCAATAAATTTGTAGAGAAACTCAAAAAGACACTTGATGAAAAATATAACCTCCTAACATCTATAGGATAAATTACAAGAGGTGCTAAGCACCCCTTAAATTATACCCTCGCCACCTCCTGAGGTTTCGGTAGCCAGGGTTCTATACCCTGCTCTTTAGCCCACTGGTTGGCGAGTTCGTAGGCGGCCTTTGCGGTGTTTATGTTCTTCTCTATGAGTTCGAGCTTCTTCTTGAACTTCCTCTCAATGGCGGAGTCCAGGGACATGGTTCCACCTGAGGCCACGAACTTCTTGAGGAACCTGGCCTTTATACCCTCCTCTATGGACTCCATCCCCGCTATCTGGGTTATGCCGAAGAAGGCCCCTATCATGGCCATGTTGGTGGCGAGTTCTGTCCCAGCTATCTCAAGGGCGAACTTGGTTGCGGAGAAGTTAAAGACTTTGACGTTAAGGGACTCCAGGAACGCCTTGTCTCTGTCAGAGAGGAGGTCCTCTTCTGCGTTTATTATTATCAGCCCGTCCCTCTTTATGCCTGAGTAGAAGGGCATCGTGTAGGACTTCCCCATCGTGATCACCTGGGAGTGGAAGACCATTATCACATCCGGGTAGACCACCTCACCTCTGTCGTATATAGGCTCTATGCCTATCCTGACGTAGCTCTCAGCTGGAGCCATCCTCTTCTCGGCCCCGAAGAAGGGGTTTGAGACGGCGTGGTATCCCGCATGATCCGCTGCGGTGGCTATTATGTGGGCCGCTGTCACAGCACCCTGACCACCTATGGCGGGCATCCTGACGTTTATCCTTCTCCTCCTCATATCAGACCCTCCTCCTTCTTCTTCTGGATTACCTCCTTAGCAGCGTCGGTCATGTACTCGAAGAACTTGAACCTCTCCTTGTCGGTCCTCCTCATCTCCTCGAGGCCGTCGTCGGAGTTGAGACCTATCTCAAGTATGCAGGGTGTGTAGAGGTGGACGTAGGTGGGTCCCACCTCTCTCGCCACGTATATAGCCTTCTTTATGACCTGCTCAACCCTCTTGGGTGAGGAGACGGTAAGCCTCGCCACGTAGTGACAGCCGGAGTCTATAGCGATCTGCCACATCGGAACCTTGTCCCACTGCTTTCCTTTTGGAGCCATCTTGAAGACGTGACCCTTGACGGTCATACCGCTCTCCTGGCCGCCCGTGTTGGCGTAGACCTCGTTGTCGAAGCATATGGTCGTGATCTTCTCCTGTCTGAAGAAGGACTGGAGGGTGCAGTCAAGACCTATGTCAACTATGGCTCCGTCACCGGCGAGGACTATAACGTCCTTGACCTTGTCCGGGAACCTCCACTCGAGGGTCCTCTTGATCCCAGAGGCTATGGCGTTCTGGTTTCCGAAGAGGGAGTGGACCGTGTGTAGAGCTATGTGGGGGAAGACAAGAGACGTGCATCCTGTAGAGTTGACTATTATCGTGTCCTCGGGGTTTGGAAGGGAGGCGAGTATGTACCTGAAGGCCGCTGACTCAGGACAACCCGCACATAGGGAGTGCTCCTCGAGAAGCTCCTTCGAGTAGGGGAGATCCATCACACCCCTCTTGGGGTTGCCCCAGGTGGCCTTCTCCTCAAGGTCTATTATCTCAGGCGGCATAAACTCCTTAAGGTCCTCGTTTATCTTGAAGATCCTAAACGACATGCTTCACCTCCTTTCCAAGGAATTGAAGGATCTCCTTAACTATGAACTCAGGAGGCATGGTCATACCACCCGCAACCCTGGGCGACCCGATCACAGGTATATCCACATGCCCGTAAAGGGCACGCCTTACCTCTCTCTCCAGCCAGCCTACCACGTTGAACTCGGGAACGAAGATGTACTTAGCTCCCTGGACGGCCTGTATCAGTTCCTGGGTTGGGAAAGGTCTGAGAGTTTTCAGCCTAACGACCCTCGCCTTCACACCCTCCTCGTGGATCAGTATCTGAGTAGCCTCCTTAGCTTGTGCGGCCGCTGTTCCGGAGGCAACGAAGACCAGGTCCCCTTCGGGATCGCCGAACTCCTCTATGAGGCCCCTGAGGAGATGCTTGGCGTAGGGTCTGGACCTCTCTATGGCAGCCCTCACCTCGAACTGCCAGCTGGCGTGGGTTGCGTAGGATATGTAGTTGGACTTCATGACGTAGGGGTCCCTCAGAAACCTTCCGGGGGACATCTCCATGTCTATGGGTGGCATCGGTGCCTTGTAGGGGTTGTAAGGAGGCAGGGCTATGTCGTCGGGAGGAAGCATGACCGCCTCTCTCGTGTGGGATATGAAGAAACCATCCACCACGGTCACTATCGGGACGTGGACGTCAGGCTGCTCCGCAACCACGAAACCGGCTATTATCATATCAAAGAGTTCCTGGGCGGTCTCAGCATGCCAGATCATACACCCCGTATCCAGCAGGAAGGAGACCTCCAGGTTGTCGGGCTGTATGGAGAGGGGTGAGTTTATACCTCTCGCCATGAGAACGAGCTGTATGGGGAGCCTGGAACCTGCCCACATGGGGAAGTTCTCCATAGCCCTGAGTGTTCCTGGACCCGAGGTCGTCGTTATGGTCCTCGCTCCAGCCATCGCACAGCCAGCTATCTCGGACATGACACCGAACTCGGACTCACCTCTGAAGTAGACCCCGACGTAACCCTCCACCCAGAGCTCACCGATCATGTGGGCAGCTTCCGACTGGGGTGTTATCGGGTAGGATACCGATGCATCTACTGAGGACCTCTTTACCGCCTCCTTAACGACTTCGGATCCTGTCATGAAGTGCTTAGTTCTGGGGGCTTCGAAGAGCATGTACTCTGGAGATACTACCCTTTGACCGGCTCTATTATACTGAACCTGCTCAGTCTTCTGCATAACACTACCTCCTCCTTTACTTACCGAGATCCCTCTTTACCTCCTCAGCTATCCTGATAAATTTCTCTATCTCTTCCGTGTGCTGATCTCTGAGCGTTATCATAGCGTCCTCGTGACCCGCCATACCGCACATAGCGATGGTGAAGCAGTCGGTCTCAGCCCTTATTATCTTGAGGGCCACGTTGGCGTAGTGGCAGTGGACGCCTATGAAGATGCAGGCCTTTATGTTGTTGTGCCAGATGGTCAGGTTAGGGTGGTTCGGGTTTATCTCCTTCTCAGGGTCTATCTTGGGATACTTGGGCCTGTAATCGTACATGGGTATTATCTTGGCCCCCAAGACCTCAGCCATCTTCCTCACGAGCCTTGCCTTCTCTTTGGCTTCATCGTTCCAAGCGTAGAGAACCTGGGGGCCTGGGAATATGGTTGGGTTGTCTCTGGTGAGCATGGCCTTGGCGGCCTCCCTCATAGCCACCTCTTCGTCCACTATCTCGTTGAACATTACCGCCTTGCCGGGAGGCGGGTTCAGCAGGTTCTCGTAAACCGCTACCGGGTAGGGTGAGTATCCTGAGGGACCGAGTTTCGCCATGCTATCTCACCCCCGCAACGTCTCTATTCTCAGCGTAGACCATCTCGATCGAGTCACGCTTCAGCAGGTTAGAGCACACGTACACGCAGAGGGCACAACCCTTGCACCTCTCGGTTATAACCAGGGCGTGGTGTCCTTCGTCCGTGTACATCAGGGTGTTGGGTTCAGGACAAAAGAGGGTGCACTGTTTACAGTTGTATTTGGTACATTCATCCTTTATTACCTGGGCAACATAGTACATCCTCCTGCCTCCTATACCAAAAGGGTTGTGATAAAAATATAAGGAAAACCTAATATGAAAACAAGGGCTAACCTTATGATTTAGATTAGAGATGGGGGAGGTAGCACCCTGGATCATCCTAAGGTCCATAAAAGGGCTGGGGGAGAGGAGCATCAACAAGCTAATATCCAGGTTCGGCGATCCCGTTACTGTCCTCGAGGCGGACAGGGAGTCGCTGAGCAGTGTGGTGGGTCCAAGGCGGGCTGAGGTCATCCTGAGGAGGGAGGGTGTGGGCGTAAGAGAAATAGAGGAACTCGAGAGGACCATAAGAAGGGAAGGTATAAAGGTCCTCACACTCACAGACCCGGAGTACCCCAGGAACCTCAGATCTATCCCTGACCCTCCCCCTCTTCTCTTCCTCTGGGGTGATCTAATAGACGTTCCCCTCGTGGGTATAGTCGGTCCCAGGAGACCCTCCAGCTACACGCTTGGCCTCGTGGAATCTCTGGTTTCCAGTCTCGTGCAGGCAGGCTACGGGACCGTATCGGGGGGTGCCGTCGGTGTCGACATGAAGGTTCACAGATCTACCGTTGAACTATCTGGGTACACGCTTTGTGTTCTTGGTTTTGGACTTTTGAAAGCTGGCAAGGATCATTTGAAGCTTCTCAGGAGACCAGCGGCAGCTCTTGTGTCCGAGATGCTGCCCCATGAACCTGGATCCAGACACTCATTCCCCAAGAGGAACAGGATAATAGCCGCCCTCTCTGAGTTCCTGGTGGTGCCGGAGGCAGGACCAAGAAGCGGTGCCCTTATAACAGCCGATCATGCTATACGTTACGGGAAAAAGGTTTACGCCCATGTAGGAGACAAGAGATCTGAAAGGTGGAAGGGGTGTAGCCGTCTTGTCGAGGCGGGCTTAGCTAAGCCGTTCAAAGGTGTGGACGATATAGTCTCCCTCCCAAGGGAGGGGCTTATATACGAGTTCCTCAAAACACCCCGGACCTT
>WFOY01000084.1 GCA_015487835.1 Aquificaceae bacterium | reverse complement strand
ATCTTGTAAGCGATCACACCCTGCTTAACGTCCTCTATGTTGGGGAGCCCGAGGTGCTCTTTCGGAGTTATGTAGCAGAGCATGGAAGCTCCAGACCAGCCTGCGATCGCAGCACCTATGGCGCTCCCTATGTGGTCGTATCCCGGAGCCACGTCAAGAACTAAGGGACCCAGGACGTAGAAGGGAGCCTCGTGACACCAGATCTGCTGGATCTTCATGTTGAACTCAACCTGGTGGAGGGGCACGTGGCCCGGTCCCTCAACCATGACCTGGACGTCGTGCTTCCAGGCTCTCTCGGTGAGCTCACCGAGGACTTTGAGCTCTGCGAGCTGGGCATCGTCGGAGGCGTCCTCTATACAACCGGGTCTGAGGGCGTCACCCAGGGAGAAGGAAACGTCGTACTTCTTGAATATCTCACATATCTTGTCAAAGTGTTCGTAGAGGGGGTTTTGCTTTCCGTGCTCCGCCATCCACTGAGCTAGTATGGCACCCCCTCTCGAGACTATACCCATAACCCTGTGCTGAACGAGGGGGAGGTGCTCCCTGAGGATCCCTGCGTGGATGGTCATGTAGGAGACTCCCTGGCGGGCCTGCTCCTCTATAACGTCCAGTATAAGGTCCACCGTGAGCTGTTTTACGTCACCTCTTGCCTCCTTCCAGGCCTCGTATATGGGAACTGTCCCGACAGGAACCGTGCTCACACCGATTATAGCCTCCCTGGTCTCCTTTATGGCCTCACCCGTTGAGAGGTCCATGATGGTGTCCGCCCCGTACTTCATAGCTACCTTGGCCTTCTCCACCTCGGTGGGTATGTCAGAAGCCAGGCCTGAGTTCCCTATGTTGGCGTTTACCTTTACTTTAGCGTTCATACCTATGCACATGGGCTCTAAGTGGAGGTGGTTGATGTTGGCTGGGATTATCATCCTTCCCCTCGCCACCTCCTGGCGGACGAACTCTGGGTGGAGGCCCTCCCTTTTGGCCACGTACTCCATCTCCTCGGTGATTATGCCCTGCCGGGCCAAATGCATCTGAGTTTTATTCTTAAACTTCCTTCTCTTCTCAACCCACTCCGATCTCAACATCCTGCTTCCTCCCATCAAGATGTCTTAAAAAATTAATAACCCTATCCCTAACTAACAATATGATTTTCATCCTTCAAACCTGGAAGGGGAAAAGTGATCCAGATACCTAGACCTGCTTCCTCTCTCGATCAGATCGACCGCTATCTTGGCACTTAGAGGTGCCCAGAGTATGCCGTTCCTGTAATGTCCCACTAAGGTGATGAAGTTATCCCCCGCCTCAAATATGGGCTTCCCGTCCGGGGTGCCCGGCCTGAACCCGACCTTGATATCCACTATCTCGGCCTCCGCTAAGGCTGGCATCACCCTGAGGGCCCCGTCTATGAGACTGCCAACACCCGCCAGGTTGTTCCTGGTGTCGAAGCCAGCCTCCTCTGTGGTCGCACCGATGAGCAGGAAGTTCTCCTTAGGTATTATATAGGAAGCCTTTGAGTAACAGACCTTCCTTGGCTCAGGCCCCTTTACCTTTAGGATCTGCCCCTTCACTGGGAATACGGGAAGGTTGAGGGGAACCCTGCTCCAGGCACCCGTTGTGAACACGTAGAAGTCAGATCTGTAACTGTCCTTTATGCCCTTTACACACTCTATCCTGTCTCCGGACCTTTCTATCTCAACGATGTCGTCAACGACGATCCTTATCCCCAACTGGCCCATGGCTATCAGAAGGGCGTCCATGAGCTTCTCAGCATCTACGTTCCCTTCCTCTACGTGGAGGATCCCCCCCTCGACCTTCTCCGAGATCATGGGATCAACACCTCTGACCTCTGTGGAGTTTAGCCTCTCCACCTTCAACCCCATGGACTCGTAAAGGTCAGCTCTCCTGCTTATCTCCTCCATCTCCTCCTCATCCACAGCGATCCTCAGGATCCCCTCCTTTTCGAAGAAGACCTTTATGCCCGAGACCTCCTCCACCCTGCCCACGTAGTCGGGGTACAGGGCCAGGTTCTCCAGAGAGAAGTCTAAGAGTTCACCCTCAAGCCCCTCCGAGAGGGGTGCAAGCATACCACCGGCGACCCAGGAGGCTCCCTCCTCGTAGTTCCTTGTCACAACGGTAACCCTTTTACCTGTAAGGGCAAGATCCAAAGCCGTTGAGAGTCCTATAACACCGCTACCGACTATTAGAATATTCATAGGGTTTAATATAAAACCATGAGCGCGGTGGGAATAGTCGCCTTCGCTTTCCTGTGCTACGCCTTAGGCTACCTTCTCTACTCCAGGTACTTAGCCTCAAAGATATTCGTCCTTGACGACACCAGGAAGACACCGGCCCAGGAGTTCAGGGACGGCGTCGATTACGTCCCCACGAACAAATGGATACTCCTTGGCCACCACTTCACCTCCATAACGGGAGCAGGTCCCATAGTTGGTCCTGCGATAGCTGTGATATGGGGCTGGGTACCCGCCCTCCTCTGGGTGGTTCTGGGAGCGGTCTTCATAGGAGCTGTCCACGATTTCGGTGCCCTGGTGACCTCGGTGAGGCACAAGGGCAGGTCCATAGGAACTATACTCGGAGAGTTTGCGGGTGAGAAGGCCAGGGTCCTCTTCCTTCTGCTCATACTCGCGCTCGCTATACTCGTGAACGCCGTGTTCGCCTACGTTATAGCCCTCCTCTTTACCAAGTTCCCCTCGAGCGTTATACCTGCCTGGACGATAGTCCCGCTGGCTGTGGTCTTCGGCTACTCGGTTTACAGGTTCAGGGTGAACTTCCTAATACCGACGGGTGTGTTCCTAATACTTCTGTACCTCTCCATGTTTATCGGAAACCTCTTCCCTGTGGATGTGAGGCCTTTGGCAGGTGCCCTCGGACTCGACCCCATAATGTTCTGGATAATAGTCCTCTTCACCTACACCTTTTTCGCCTCGGCCCTTCCCGTATGGGTTCTGCTCCAGCCGAGGGACTTCCTGAACGGCCTCCAGGTTATAATCCTGCTCTTCCTCATCTACCTTGGGTCCCTGGTGGCGAACCCTAAGGTGGTGGCCCCTGCGGTGAACCTCAGTCCCGAGGGTGCACCCCCCATATTTCCTTTCCTGTTCATAACGATAGCCTGCGGGGCTCTCAGTGGCTTTCACGCCCTCGTCTCCTCGGGGACCTCCTCAAAGCAGCTTGCCTCAGAGAAGGACGCGAGAACGGTAGGCTACCTGGGTTTCCTGGGTGAGAGTTCTTTGGCGACCGCGGTGATAATCGCCTGCACCGCAGGTGTAGCCATGCTGTCCGCGGGCAGGTTCGAAGATCTTTACAGCTCCTGGGCTTCCATAAAGAAGTCTGCCGTCCCCGCTGTGGTGGAGGGTGGTGCTAACCTGATCTCCTCCCTCGGCATAGACGCCGATCTCTCAAGGACGCTGGTCGCAACCCTGATCGTTCTCTTCGCCGCGACCACTATGGACACCAGCGTTAGGATCCAGAGATACATACTAAACGAGCTCGGGATCATATACAGGATAGAACCCCTGAAGAACAAGTGGACGGCCTCTATCGTGGCCGTTGGGACCTCCATGGGTCTGGTCCTCGCCAAGGAGGGTGGAAAGGGAGGCCTGATCTTCTGGCCTGTCTTCGGGGCAGCCAACCAGCTCCTCGCAGGCCTCGCCCTGCTGGTCACCTATCTCTACCTAAGGAGGGAGGGAAGACCAACACTGCCTGTACTTGTTCCCCTGGTCCTTGTCCTGGTCATAACCTCCACAGCTATGTTCCTCAACATGGTAACAAACTTCTTGAAGGGGGACTACCTCCTCGCCACGGTGAGCGGGATAATACTCATACTTGAGGTTGCGATCATCCTTGAGGCCGTTAAGGCTATTAGATCTGAAGGTGAGGAGGTTAGGGCGTGAACCTCCAGGAGGTGATCAGGGAGTTCTACAGACTCAAGTTCGGACAGACCTTCGGAAGGGAAGCCAGGAAGCTGGAGGAGGTCTTCTTGTTCTTCGTGATCTCAGACTACTTTGGGATACCTAACCCTTACAAACTCCTCTTCCTGGAGATATACCCAGAACTACTCGAGGAGTTCCACCGCTGGCACAGGAGGATGGGCATGGAGAGATCTCCTTTGGAGTGGCTAAGATGCTGCTGAGCACATATAATAGAAAGTAAGGAGGAAAGGAGATGCCGTTCATAGGTAACATATCCCTTCCTGAGCTTCTTATAATCCTCGCCATAATCTTCGTTCTCTTCGGAGCTTCGAGGCTCCCTGAGGCGGGGAAGGCCCTCGGCGTGGGTATAAGGAACTTCAAGAAGGCCCTCTCCGGAGAGATAGAGGAGGAGGAGAAGAAGATCAAGGAGGTGAAGGCCGAGGAGGTAAAGGAGGAGGTGGAAGGCAGTAAGGAGGAGACAAAAGAGGCCAAGGCGGGCTAGTCCTTTCTGCTAAAGAGTATAACCACCTCCCCTTTTAGCTCACCTCTGCCCTCTATCTCCTCTATAACCTCCGATACAGACCCCCTTATGTACTCCTCGTGGACCTTGGAGAGCTCCCTCGCAATACATACCTTTACCTCACCGAAGACCTCCCTGATAAGGTTCAACGTCCTCAGGACCCTCTTCGGTGACTCGAAGAGGATGACCGTAGCCTCCTCGCATGACCCTATCTCCTCGAAGAAACCTTTTGTCCCCTTCCGAGGCGGGAAACCTACGAAGAGGAACCTGTCCGTGGGCAGCCCTGATCCCACCAGGGCTGTGATCACGGCCGAAGGTCCCGGGAGGACCTCCACCTCGATCCCCTCCTCTATACACCTCCTTATCAGCCTGTAGCCCGGGTCGGACACCGCCGGCGTCCCCGCATCAGTAACTAGGGCAATGTCCTCTTTCCTCAGGATACTCATTATCTTGGGAATCTGCTTCTCCTCCTTCGGCTCGTAGTAGGGGATCAGCCTCTTTCCCTCTATCCCGTAATGGTTGAGAAGTATCCTGGTCCTCCTCGTGTCCTCACAGGCTATGTAGTTTACAGCTTTTAGAACCTCAAGAGATCTGAGGGTTATGTCCTTCAGGTTCCCTATAGGAGTAGGGACTACGTAGATCTTGCCCATCAGGTATCCTCGAACAGGGCCGTAGAAAGGTACTTCTCGCCACCGTCAGGAAAGACGGTAACGATCACCGCCTTCTCCCCTCTCTCTGTAAGCTCCTTTGCCAGCCTGAGACAGGCCGCGAGGGCCGCCCCCGAGGACTGACCCACGAACAGGGACTCTTCTGTCACCAGCCTCCTCGCCCACTCGTAGGCCTCCTCCGTCTCCACGAAGATGGTCCTGTCCAGGAAGTTCTCGTCGAATATGCCCGGCTTTATAGAGCTCTCTATGTGCTTGAGACCCTCTATCCCGTGGAAGGGGTAGGCAGGTTGGACCCCTACTATCTGTATGTTCTGGTTGTATACCTTGAGCCTCCTGCCGGTTCCCATTATGGTCCCCCCTGTCCCTATACCTGCCACGAAGTGGGTCACCCTGCCCTGGGTCTGGTTCCAGATCTCGATCCCTGTTGAGTAGAAGTGGGCCTTCCAATTGGCAGGGTTGTTGTACTGGTCGAGGTAAACGTACTTGTCGGGGTTCCTCTCTACCAGATCCCTGACGAAGAGGATAGCCCCGTCCGTTCCCTCCAGGGGATCCGTGAGGTATATCTTGGCCCCGTAAGCTCTTATTATCTTCTTCCTCTCCTCGCTGACGTTGGCTGGCATGGCGAGCTCCACGGGTATCCCGAGGGCGGAACCTACCATGGCGAGAGCTATCCCCGTGTTGCCCGAGGTGGCGTCTATGACCACCTTACCCTCCCTTATTAGCCCCCTATCGATGGCGTCGAGGAACATACTGAGTGCGGGTCTGTCCTTCACAGAACCTCCAGGGTTGAAGCTCTCGAGCTTGGCGTAGATCTCTATGTCCGGTGATATGTCCTCGGGTATGACGTTCGATATCTTAACCAGCGGGGTGTTCCCTACGAGGTTAAGGATCGAGCTTCTCAGCTTCCTGTAAGGCTCATCGTGCTGTCCGAGAACCCACATCTACTTTCCTTTGCCTATAACCAGGATAGAACCAGGTCTCTTTATCCTGAGTGCCACCATCTCCAGAACTCTAAATATGTGGTTCATGTTGGAGGACTCAACGTAGGCCACGCTTATATCCTGGGCTATGACCAGATCGAAGTTCTGAGGGCCTGCGGAGACAAGAAGCGCCTTGTTCTCCGGAACTATAGGTGTCTGCAGGACGTCTTCCACTAACTTCTTTATCTGCTCTATCTCCAGAAGTCCTGAGTTGTCGTGCATCCTGTTGAGCTGGAAGTACTGCTTTGGGTTTACTACAAGGTAGTAGTTGCCGTAGAACCCCTGCTCGACGAGCTTGGATATACCCGCCATCACATCGTTGAAGGCGTTACCCACCACGTTCCAGTCGCTCATGGACATCCTGTTTATGCCTTCTGCAGTCATCAAGCCTTCGAGGCCGAGGTTCTTGTTCCCCAAGAGTATAAGGGTGTCCTCCGCAACCGCCGTGGCGACCGCAGCCGCAGTAGCGTTTGAGGTGTCCACAGGCATGTTGAACTGCCTGAAGTGTTCAAGGTCCCTCCAGGAGATCACAAAATCTTTGTATATGGTGGGTATTGGTATGTGCTTCCTCACCCCTGTCCTTACAGGTTCGCAGGTTTCGTACTCCTGCCCAGGTTTTATCTCACACACGCCCGGTTCGATCCCGTAGATCACATCGTAGGAGACCATCTGGTGACCCGGACCTATAGGTCCGAATATGGGAACGAACCTCCTGCAAACTAAGGTGTTCTTTGCAGCTTTAACAACGGCCTCCTCTATCTGCTTCCACTCCTCGGCCGATAGGGGTGCTTCCTCTCTTCCCAGAAAGTCCATATTCTTCCCTCCACTTTCGGTTTCCTGTTAATTATAACAGCTGTGATGATCCCCCTCATTTGCACACGTATGGCCAGAAAGACCTTTAAGGAAAACCCCAGGAGGGAGAGTCATGGTTCACCTGATCCTGATTCTTGGGATGGTGGTAGCCTTTGCAGCGGATCCTAAGGCCAAGGCCGATCTCATAGACAGGGAGGGAAGGCCCGTAGGTGAGGTCCTCATATACGACGTACCAGGAGGAGGCGTCCTTCTTAAGGTGGACGCCAAGCTACCTCCGGGTGTCCACGCCTTCCACATTCACTCGAAGGGTTCCTGCAAACCCCCAGACTTCAAGTCCGCCAAAGGCCACTTCAACCCTGAAGGGAAGAAGCACGGGCTTATGAACCCTCAGGGACACCACGCTGGGGACCTGCCCAACATCTACGTTGGAAAAGAGGGCAGGATCAGGATAGAGATCCATGCGCCCTACGTTACCCTGGAGAGAGGTAAGCCGAACAGCCTGTTTAAGGAGGGAGGCACAGCGATAGTTATCCATGAAGGACCCGACGACTATAAGTCCGATCCGGCGGGGAAAGCTGGCAAGAGAATAGCCTGCGGCGTGGTAAGGGAGATAAGGTAAAGGTTATAATCCTCTCTTAGGAGGAAAGGTTTATGGTGGTTTTACTCTTAGGTTTACTCTGGGCCCTTCTGGCCTTTGGCATGGACCTGGTTAGGGTAACCGATAACATCTACATGGCTAAAGGGGCCTACGGACTCCCCTCCAAGGAGAACAGGGGTTTTATGTCCAACTCTTACGGACTGCTCACAAGGGAAGGCTGGGTGGTCGTAGACACCCTCTCCACACCGGAACTCGCAGAGGAGTTCATATCTGAGCTTAGGAAGGTGAAGGACGCACCCATTCTCTACGTGATAATCACCCACTACCACATGGACCACTGGTTCGGCATATCCGCTTACAAGAAGGTGGGGGCGAAGGTCATAGCCCACAGAAACCTGAAGGAGTTTTACGAAGAGGGATTTGCGGACATGGTCCTGGAAGCGGTTAAGAAGAGCTTTCCCGGAGTTTTCGACAACGTCAAGCTTGCACCTCCCGACATAGTGGTGGACAGCAGGGTCAAACTCAGGGTGGGGAGGAAGGTTATAGAGATAATCCCCATGACCCCAGCCCACACTAACACGGACCTGGTGGTAAAGGTGGGAGATATCCTGTTCGTGGGGGACCTGGTCTCCTACAAGCGGATACCCTTCTTAGGGGACAGGAACGTAACCACGAAGAGGTGGTTGAAAGTTCTGGGTGACATAAGGAGGATGAAACCCAAACTCCTCCTCGGTGGGCACGGGGACCCCATGGACCTAAGAGCCGTGAGCTGGACAGAGAACTAC
>WFOY01000083.1 GCA_015487835.1 Aquificaceae bacterium | reverse complement strand
CCGCGTTGAAGCCACCTTCGCCTAAGATCCTCCTGAAGCTGTTGGGTATCCTGAAGGCGACGAAGAAGGCGTCCGAGATCACGGAGGCCCCGAAGTAGTAGGCGATTACCGCGTCCCTCACAAAGCCGAGGATCCTGCTGAGGAACGTGGCTACCGCGAAACCAAGGGCGTAGCGGAAGATCCTCATCAGAAGGGGTCCACCCTCACCTCAATTATATCCTTCCCAAAGCGCCTCCTCAGGTCAGCGATCTTACGCAGAGTCTCCCTCTCCCTGAACCTTACCAGGTGGTCGTAAACACCTTCCTGGATCCTTGGGACTGTTCTCACGTCAGGAGATACCACCTTCCTTATGTAAGCCCCTAGGTCTCTCCTTGACCTTATGAGGGCGAGTCTGTAAAAAGGGGGTAGTTTTTCCTTCTCCCTGCGGGCGAGTTCTGTCCTGTAAAACTCTTCAAAGTTTCCCTTACTTATAGCTGCCAGGGGACCTACGTCCGGCACCGTAGTCTGGACCACGAACTTTTTGTCAGCACAGAGGTAAGCCCTTACCAGGTACAGAAAGAACTCCTCCTCCGACCTGAAGGTTGGGAGCGAGAGGATACCGTCGGCGGACAGGACAACAACTGTGTCGTAAACCTCACCCCAGCGGGGGTAGGTGGAGAAGTTAAAACCTTCTTTTAACCCGAAGGTCCTCTCCACAACCTCAACGGCCCTGTCCAGCCCAAAGCCCATGTCTTCAACATCCCCTCCACATTCGGGACAGAGAAGGTCCTTGGTCCTAAACTTCCTACAGCCTGTGCAGTAGATGGTGTCTCTGGATAAAGTCAGAAAGGTCCCACATATTGGACACCTGACTATGGATTCGCACCTGGGACAGTAAGCGTAACTGTAACCCTCCTTCCTGACGAGGAAGAGGACCTTTCGATCACCCTCGAGGATCCTGACCGTGTCCTCGGTGAGTATCTCTGCCGAACCCCGCTTTAGTATGAAGACCTCAGGTCTTCTCGGTATAAGTTTCCTGTGGGTTGCGATCTTTTTCACCGTAAGGTAGTAGGATGTCACGGAGGGTGCGGGGGAGGTGAGGATGAGGGCTGACCCTGTTCTTCTGGATAGGTGAGCCACCGCACGTCTTAGATCTATACCGAGTGCCGGGGGCTTGACGCCCGGTCCGGTCTCATCTAAAAGCACAACAACCTTAAGGTCCGGGAGGGGGGCGAGGAGGGAGGGGAAGGTGCCCACCACCACCTTGCCACCTTCGAGGCAGGAGAACCAGCATTTGAAAAGCCTCCCTCCACTCACACCTCCGTGTATCTCGACGAGGCGGTCACCGAACACACCTCTTAGGCTGGGGATCAGCGTTCTTATCAGGTCCGATCCGGTTGACAGGATCAGGGAGGACCCGTCCGCACTTACACACGTGCCCACCACCTTAGATACGACCTCGTAAAGGTCCCCCCACAGGACGGTTACCCTTCCCGATACCTCCTTTACAGGCTCGAAAACCCTGCTGGGACCAACACCGGTAGCCTCCTCCTCCACCTCCTCCAGTATGCCTTTCGCTACCAGGCTACGGACCGTCCTCACCGAGAAGCCCAGGTCCCTAAGATCGTCCTCAGACATGGTTCCTGCTTCGATCAGCTTTAAGATCAGATCCCTTTTCTTTTGGTCCCTCACCAAACGGAGGGCGTCCTCAAGGGATACTTTTAGGCGGTAGAGGCTCTTCCTCTTTGGCTGGATCCATTTGGTCTCTTTGACCAGAAACCCCTTATCAACGAGCAGGTTTACCAGTCTGGACCCAAATCTTTTCTTCAGTGTTTCCAACTTTACCTCCTTCCTCCTCCTCACGTAATCGATCAGAGCGGAAGATCCCGGGTCCAGACCTACGGGCTTCCTGTCAGATACCCTGACCACCTCCTCCTGGCGCCAGTTAAAGACAGAGGGAAGCATCTTGAAGAGGAGGACACCTTTAGGAACAAGGTAGTCCTTAGAGAGGTCTTCGAGGAGTTCGAGGTGGTGTGGTAGGACCACTGGCCCCCTGTCCGGGACCGAGAGGATCCTACCCCTGGGGGTTCCCCTGCCTCTTCCGAGGACGACGCCAGTGATCCCGCCGCCGGATGAGGTGGGAACCAGCACCCTCCAGCCTACGCCGGGTTCGGGATCCAGGCCTTCACCGGAGACCTCCACCGTTCTCCCGTTAGGAAGAATAACCCTGAAGGTCATAGATCTTTACTCTTAAGGGCCTTCATAACCTTGGCGTCCAACTCGACCATCTTCTCTATGTTCCCCGTGTGGGCGAAGGGTATTATGCCTGTGATGGTCGAACCCGGGAAGAGGGAGTTCTCAACGCTCTCTATCGACATCTCGAATACGGAGACGTCGAAGGGAATGCTCTCTATCCTCGGCAATATCTCCTTCACAGAACCATAACATGTGAGGCACTTGTCAGGGGCGAAGATCTGAACGGCAACCCGGCCTGTGGATCTCATGTTTTCGGCCGTCCTTGACTTGGAGCTTACAGCTATCCTTAAGGACCTCTCATCTATAGGATAAACCCAGGTTACAAAGGTCATGTGCACGCTTCCCTCTCCGTCAATGGTTCCTACAACGACAGGGAACACCCCCAGATCTCTCATAAGGTCTACAAGTTCCCTCGGTAGCATTTTTAACCTCCTTCCTTAAGCTTTTCAAAGTTATGATATCAGGTTAGAAGGGTTGTACGGAAGGTGGACGTTAATATAATATTTTAAGTAGAAGGTCTTGCCCCCAACAGAAACTCGAAAGATCACAGAAAGGAGGTGGAGAGAATGGGCGGAAAAGTCAGAGTTGCTATAGTGGGAGTAGGGAACTGTGCGAGTTCCTTGATCCAGGGCATCTATTACTACAAAAAGAAAGAATCGGTGGACGTTAGCGGTCTTATGCACGAGGACATAGGCGGTTACAAACCTTGGGATATTGAGATAGTTGCAGCTTGGGACATCGACGCCCGGAAGGTGGGGAAGGACGTCTCAGAGGCTATATTCGCTCCGCCCAACTGTACCGCTGTCTTTGAACCAGAGGTACCCTACATGGGAGTCAAGGTCCGCATGGGTAAGGTCCTGGACGGTTTTGCCCCCCACATGAAGGACTACCCTGAGGACAGAACCTTCGTCCTTGCGGACGAGAAGGAGGACGATCTGGAGGATGTGGTTGCGGTCCTCAAGGAGACCCAGGCTGACGTCCTGATCAACTACGTTCCGGTGGGTTCTGAAGAGGCGGCGAGGTTCTACGCCCAGGCCTGCCTTGAGGCTGGTGTCTCCTTCATCAACGCCATGCCCACCTTCATAGTCTCGGACCCAGAGTGGGCCAAAAAGTTCGAGGAGAGGGGGATACCCGTAGTCGGTGACGACATCAAGTCCCAGGTGGGAGCCACCATAGTCCACAGAACACTGACACAGCTCTTCATAGACAGGGGCGTGAAGATCGACAGGACCTACCAGCTCAACTTCGGAGGGAACACGGACTTCCTCAACATGCTCGCCAGGGAGAGGTTAAAGACCAAGAAGGTCTCAAAGACCGAGGCGGTAACATCCCTTATCCCCAACGGGATGAGCTGGGAGACGGTCCACATAGGACCCTCCGACTGGGTACCCTGGCTCAAGGACAGGAAGATAGCCTACATAAGACTCGAGGGTAGGCTCTTCGGTGACGTCCCCATGTACGTGGAGCTGAAGCTCGACGTGGAGGACTCCCCGAACAGCGCCGGCTCCATGATAGACGCCATAAGGTGTGCCAAGCTGGCGAGGGACAGAGGTATAGGTGGACCCCTCTACTCCATAAGCGCCTACACGATGAAGCACCCACCGATCCAGTATCCAGACTGGCAGGCAAAGAAGATGGTCGAGGAGTTCATCAGAGGGGAAAGAGAGAGATAGTTCTGGGGGCGGGCCTTCCCGTCTCCTTCTCTACAAACCTGAAGAAGATCTCAAGGGACCTCATGTGGTCCTCACCGAGGCTGTAATCTATACAGCTGGTGAAGTAGTCCCTGAGGAACTCCCTGTCTCCGGGGATGTGAAGCCTACCAGACTTTAGGTCTCTGAAGAAATCTTTTATCGATCCCCTCAGACCCTCGATCAGCCTAAGCACCTGGTTTTCGGGAACCTCCCTCCTCACGAGGAAAAGGGCAAATACGAAGGGAAGACCTGTGTGTTTGAACCACTCCTCACCAAGATCGTAGACGTGGGGGAACTCATGTTTCAGCCTTAGGGCCTCGTCACCGATGGAGAGCAGGGCGTCCTCCCCGTAGGGGACCTCCTCAGGGGTTATGCCGTAGATCTCCTTGAGTATGTATAGGACCAGGTACCTTGAGGTCAGCGATCTGGGGGTTATCCTGACCCTGAGGACCTCGTGTATCGGTTTGTGGGAGAGGAGAAGGACCGAACAGACCTTCCCTCTTGATGAGATCGACACACCGGGAAGCACGTAGTAGTCCTCGGGGTTAAAGAAGTACTCAACGGACGAAACTATGCCAGCGTCTATATCACCGCCCCTCAGCTTCTTCACGAGGTCAGGGGGATGACCCTCAACTATCTCGAAGCCCTCCAGGGAGTAAAAGAGAGGGAGTGTGTTCAGATAGGCGACCTTACCAACCCGGATCATTCCCATTAATTTAGATTCTGTTGGATACGCTTACAAACTCCTCTAACTTCTTCTTGGCACTCCCGCTGTCTATGGACTCCTGGGCCATCTCCAGGGCTGTCCTCCTGTCATCCGTTCTTCCGCTCGCAAGGATGGCGAAGGTAGCGTTGAGAAGAACCATGTCCCTGTGGGGACCTCTCTCACCCTCCAGGACGGCCATACCCATCCTCACGCTCTCCTCCGGATCCTCAGCGCATACGTGGGTAAGATCCTTTCTGCTGAAGCCAAGGTCTTCAGGGGAGAACTCGTAGGTTACCACCTGGTCACCTCTCAGCTCACCGATCAGGGTGGGTGCGGATATGGAGACCTCGTCTATGCCGTCCTTTCCATGGACCACGAAGGCCCTCTCCACACCTATCCTCGGGAGTACGTGGGCGATCTTTTCCACCAGTCCGTCCGAGAAAACGCCGAGGAGCTGTCTCCTGGCGCCCGCCGGGTTTGATAGGGGGCCTATGAGGTTGAAGACAGACCTCACACCCACCTCTCTCCTTGGGCCTATAACCCTCTTCATGGCAGGGTGAAACAGGGGTGCGAACATGAAGCCTATGCCGATCTCCTCGATCATCCTGGCCACCTTCTCGGCGGGTAGATCTATCTTTGCCCCGATCCTCTCAAGGAAGTCCGCACTGCCACATCTTGAAGAGACGGACCTGTTCCCATGCTTGGCCACCTTTATGCCAGCCCCGGCCACCACGAAGGCGGTTACCGTGGACACGTTAAAGGTTCCCGACCTGTCGCCTCCAGTTCCGCAGGTGTCCACGATCTCACCGGGGTCAGATACGGGCACCTTGGTCGCCTTCTCCCTGAAGAACCTGGCGGCACCCACTATCTCATCCACGGTCTCCCCCTTCATCTTGGTTCCCATTATGAAGGCACCTATCTGGGCGTCGGTGGCGTTGCCGTTCACTATCT
>WFOY01000082.1 GCA_015487835.1 Aquificaceae bacterium | reverse complement strand
GTCAAGATCCCTGTTCCCTATCCTTACCCTTATCCTCCCGTCCTGGGGGACACGCCTCTCCGCCACGTTCAGGCTGGCCATGACCTTTATTCTCGAGACCACGTTCTGGTACGTTGAGGCCGGTACCCTGGCGACCTCGTGGAGGACACCGTCCAACCTCATACGGACGATCGTTTCGTTATCATAGGGTTCGAAGTGTATATCGGAGGCGTTCACAGCTGAAGCCTTTATCAGGAGGGAGTTAACAAGACCAACGGCAGGACTGTCATCCTGGGCAAGGAGAAGATCTACCCCCCTGTCTGTGCTCACCTCCTCCCCCTCTATTCTTATCTCTTCCTCGGAGAGCTTCCTCTGGAGTTCTCTGACGAACTCCTCTTCGGGGACGGACTTTACCCTGACCTCCTTGCCCGTTAGGAACCTTATCTCCTCCACATCCTCGTGGTTGAAGTTCTTTGGGGCCAGGACCTTTATGTATTCACCGGTCTCTTCCAGAGGTACAAGCCTGTAGTCCCTAAGTATGTTCATGGTTTCTATTCTACAATTATTAGTTGATGCGGAAAGTTATAGTCCTCCTCTCCGGAGGCATGGACTCGGCTACCCTCCTCTGGCTTGCCAAGAGGGAGTTCGAAAAGGTCTGGGCCATATCCTTCCATTACGGCCAGAGGCACAGCGTTGAGCTGAAGTACGCTAAGGAACTCGCTAAGCTGGCAGGTGTGGAGGACCACATAGTTGTGGAGATACCCACCTACAGGAGCATAAAGGGATCAGCTCTGATAGACGATAGGGTCGAGGTTCCAAAGGGCGAGTACCCGGAGAACGAACCCCCCATCACCACGGTTCCCATGAGAAATCTTAACTTCCTTGCCGTAGCGGGGGCCTTTGCAGACTCACTAGGGATAGATCACATAGGTATTGGCGTCCACGCCCTGGACACACCCTACCCGGACTGTAGGCCTGAGTTCATAACCTCTGCCGAAGCCGCCATAAACGCAGGATCTGTGCTTGTGGCAAAGGAGAAGAGGAGGATCCACATCTGGGCTCCCTTCCTCGGCATGACCAAGAGGGAGATAGCCCTCCTCGGGAAGGAACTCGGCGTCCCCTTTGAGAAGACCTACTCCTGCTATATGGGAACGGAACCCCCTTGCGGGGAGTGTCCCACCTGTGTCCAGAGGAAGGAGGCCCTGGAGGGTATCCTGTGAACCTATCCATAGAACTCTTCGGGATAAGGTTCAAGAACCCTGTCTGGGTCGCCAGCGGGACCTTCGGTTACGGCCTTGAAGCCATGGAGATCTACGACATATCCAAGTTAGGGGCCGTGGTCACCAAAGGTATATCCCTCAGGCCCAGGGAGGGGAACGAACCCCCGAGGATAGTGGAGACACCCTGCGGTATGCTGAACTCCATAGGCCTTCAGAACCCGGGGGTGGAGGGCTTCCTCGAGAAGATATACCCTAAGATAAAGGACGTGGACACCCACTTCATAGCCAACATCTTCGGCGAGACCGAGGAGGAGTACGTGGAGGTCTGCAAGGCCTTGGAAGAGGCTGAAAAGGTGGTAGCCTACGAACTCAACGTCTCCTGTCCCAACGTGAAGAAGGGAGGCATAGCTTTCGGTCACGACCCTGTGACCCTTGGAGGTCTCGTGGAGAAGGTGAGGTCCAGCGTGAAGAAACCTGTACTCGTTAAGCTCTCGCCCAACGTTACGGACATAACCGAGTTCGCTAAGGTGTGTGTGGATTCGGGGGCAGACGGTCTCGTACTCATAAACACACTCCTCGGAATGAGGATAAATCTTAGGAGGGAGCGACCAGATCTCTCCACAAAGGTGGGGGGTCTCTCCGGTCCAGCGATCCTGCCGATAGCGGTCAGGATGGTCTGGGAGGTGTACGAGAGGTTCGGTGGTCAGGTGCCTATAATCGGGGTTGGCGGTATAACCACTTACGAGGACGCCCTTGAGCACGTATACGCGGGAGCCTCTGCGGTCCAAATCGGAACCGCCAACTTCTACGACCCCTACGCACCCCTCAAAGTTATAGAGGGCATAGAGAGGTTTATGAAGGAAAGAAACTTCAAAGACTTCAGACAGCTTATAGGTAGATCCCACAGACTGGACATAAAAACCTAAATTTTAAAAAGGAGGTTACCGTCATGAGGGTCGCTCTCGGCTCGCTGGTGGCAGCCGTACTCCTGCTTTTGGGGTTCTCACAGGCTCACGAGGAAGGTAAGTTCGTTTGCTATCACTACTACTACGACAGGTTCGGCTTTTTAGTTTTAGTCCCCGTCTTCCACGACTGGGACCACCCCCACGTTGTATCGGGAATAATGTTCGTCCACGTACCCCACGTTCACCACGTCAAGGAGATCCACCACATACATGAGTACCATGATATCCACCATGATGATAGAGTCCACCATTACAGAGGTAAAAAGCACGGAGGTGGTGTGAGACACTACTGGAACCACAGACCTGTGAGACACTACTTCAGGGGGCATTAAAATAAACCTTTATGGAAAACCTCGGCCTGTGCACCGATCTCTATGAACTCACTATGGCCCAAAGTTACCTTGAACATGGGAAAACGGACAAGGCTGTCTTCAGCCTCTTCGTGAGGGATCTACCCGAGGAGAGGAACTTCTTAGTCTCCTGCGGTCTTGAGACGCTCTTGGAGGCCTTAGAGAGGTTCAGGTTCGGGGACAGCGATCTTAAATACCTGAAGAGCCTGGGCAGGTTCAAGGATTTCTTTCTTGACTTTCTCAGGGAGTACGAGTTCAGGGGCAACCTCTACGCGATCCCAGAGGGGAGGATAGTGTTCCAGAAAGAGCCCCTTGTCCAGATAGAGGGATCCCTTCCCGAGGTCCAGATACTTGAGACCCTGGTGATAAACATCGTGCACTTCCAGACAGTGGTAGCCTCCAAGGCTGCGAGGATATACTTAGTGTCCGATGGAAAGGTCCTGGTTGACTTCGGTTTCAGACGGGCCCACGGTCTTGAGGCCGGGATCTACGCCGCGAGGGCCTGCTACTTGGCTGGTTTCGCCGGCACCTCGAACCTGGAGGCTGGGAGGAGGTTCGGGATACCCGTCTTCGGGACGGTGGCCCACTCCTACATAATGGTGTTTCCGGAAGAGGAGGAGGCTTTTAAGGCCTTCGCCGAGAGCTTTCCAAAGAACGCCGTATTCCTCCTCGACACCTACGACACTGTGGAGGCTGCCAGAAAGACGGTCAAGCTGGCGAAGGAAGGTGTGCCTGTGATCGGGGTGAGACTTGACAGCGGCGACATAGAAAGCTTATCCAGGGAGGTCCGCAGGATCCTGGACGAGGCAGGTCTGAAGGACGTAAAGATAATAGTGAGCGGGGGTGTGGACGAGTACAGGATAAAGACCTGGATCTCGAAAGGTCTGCCCATAGACGCCTTCGGCGTTGGAACCAAGTTCATAACGTCGGCAGACGCCCCCTACCTTGACATGGCCTACAAGCTCGTCGAGTATGCGGGGGAACCTAAGGTGAAGACCAGCCCCGGGAAGGCCACCTTCCCTTACAAGAGACAGGTCTTCAGGTTCTACTCGGGTGACCTCATGGACCACGACGAGGTGGTGAGGTACGGGGAACCAAACGGTGGTGTTCCCCTCGTGAGGGAGATCCTGAGGAACGGCACCCTTACGGAGAAGCTACCCTCCCTGGAGGAGATAAGGGAGACCTTCATGGAGGACCTGAGGAGGATCCCTGAGAGGTTGAGGGGACTGGAGAAGGGAACCTACGAAGTTATCATAAAATAGTAGTGCCCGTAGCTCAGATGGACAGAGCACGGGGCTCCGGACCCCGGGGTCGCGGGTTCAAGTCCCGCCGGGCACGCTTTAAGCAGCTATGGACCTGATCGATGTTATCGAGAGGAGGCTTTTAGAAGAACTTAACCCCAAGGTCAGGATAGTTCTAGAAACGGGTAGATACCTCCTGGAGGGAGGAGGTAAACGCCTCAGGCCCCTCATAACTGTCCTGACGTGTGGTATGTGCGGGGGTGATCCCCAGAAGGCCCTCCCCTTAGGCGTGGGCATAGAGTACATACATACGGCCTCTCTTCTACACGACGATGTCGTCGATGGAGCCCAGAGCAGGCGTGGTAGGAAGTCCGCGAATCTTATATTCGGGAACGGCATAGCGGTGCTCACAGGGGACTACATGTACGCGAAGGCCCTTCAGCTGTTTTCAACTTACGGCAACATGGAGATGATAAGGACGGTGAGCGAGGCTGTCATGGAGATGGCCGAGGCCCAGATCCTTGAGATCACCAAGGCTGGAGAGATAATATCGGAGGATGAGTACTTCAGGATCATAGACGGAAAGACGGCTGTCCTGTTCGGGGCGTGCACAGCTGTAGGGGCGATGGCGGCGGGACATACTGATAAGGAGATGTTCTACACCTTGGGCCTTCACATAGGTAGGGCCTTCCAGCTCGTAGATGACCTCCTCGACTACGCCGGCGATTCCTCCAAGACAGGAAAGCCTGTTGGCAACGACCTGAGGGAGGGCAAGGTAACGTACCCGCTCCTCTCTGTCCTCGACAGGATAAACCAGGACCTGGTGTCCAGGGTGATCGAGGACCCGAACCCGGACCCCTCCGAGGTGGATAT
>WFOY01000081.1 GCA_015487835.1 Aquificaceae bacterium | reverse complement strand
TCCTCGTTCCTAACGACCCTCATGCCCCTGCCACCGCCACCGTAGGCGGCCTTCAGCATGACGGGGAAGCCTATCTCCTTAGCGGCGTGGAGGGCGTCCTCTACGGTACCCACTGGTTTGTCCGTTCCCGGAACGACGGGAAGTCCTGCCTCCCTCATTACCTTCTTGGCTCTCACCTTGTCCCCGAACATCTCTATCTGGTCCGGTGTCGGCCCTATGAAAACGACACCCCTTCTCATGCAGTAACGGGCAAACTCTGCGTTCTCAGCCAAAAAACCGTAACCTGGGTGTATGGCCTCCGCACCCACCTGCCTCGCGAGGTCGACTATCCTGACGTAGTCGAGGTAAGCCCTAACTGGGTCCCCTGGGATGAGGTAGGCCTCGTCAGCCTTCTTGACGTAGAGAGCCCTTACGTCCGCCTCCGAGTAGATGGCTACGGTCCTTATACCCAGCTCTTTGCAGGCCCTTATGATCCTGAGGGCCACCTCTCCCCTGTTAGCGACCAGGACCTTCTTGAACATAAGAACTTATCTTAGCATCACTGGGCACAGCAGGAGAGTTTGGTTACGTCCTTCTTAAAGCTCTGGGCACAGAGCTTTATGGACTCGGAGAGGGTTGGGTAAACGTCGATCGTGTCTATGACGTCCTCGAGGGTGAGACCGTACTTGACGAGGAGGACAGCTTTATGTATGATCTCGGCCCCGTGGGGTGCGAGGATGTGGACGCCTAAGATCTTGCCTGTCTCAGCCTCGGTTACCATCTTGATGAGACCCTCCCTCCTGAAGCTGATGACGGCACGTGGGACCTTGGAGAAGTCGAGGGTCCTCGCCTCCACCTTGTAGCCTTTCTCTTTTGCGGTCTCCTCCTTCATCCCCACGCTCGCGAGCTCGGGGTCCGTGAATATAGCGTGGGGGACGGAGAGGTAGTCCATCCTCCTTCTGTTCCCAAGGAGTGCGTTCTCGGCGGCGATAGAGCCCTCCACCGCGGCGACGGTAACCAGCATCATCTTTCCAACGCAGTCACCAGCCGCGTAGATGTCAGGGTTTGTGGTCTGCATGAACTCGTCCGTTTCTATGAAGCCTCTCTGGTTCGTCCTCACACCCACTCTTTCGAGGCCTATATCTTTTGTGTTCGGCGTTCTCCCCGTGGCCACGAGGAGGTCCGTTCCCCTTATCTCAAAGCCCTTGCCGTCCTTCACCACCTCGAGGACCAAACCTTTCCCTTCCCTTCTTACGCTCCTTACCTTAGCGTTTGTAATTATCCTCATGCCTTCACTTTCTAAGATCTCTCTGAGCTTCCTCCTAAGATCGGGATCCTCCCCCATAGCTATCTCGGGTAGGGCCTCTATGAGGGTCACCTGGCTCCCGAGCCTCAAGAAGGCCTGGCCCAGTTCAAGGCCCACAGCCCCGCCCCCGAGGACTATGAGGTGATCGGGAAGGTGGTCTATGTCGAAGATGGTGTCGCTCGTGTAGTAACCTGCACCTTCGATACCCTCGACGGGGGGAACTGAAGGTCTCGATCCTGTGGTGATCACGGCCTTGTGGAACAGGACCTCCTCGCTTCCCACCTGGGCCTTACCGTCCCCCACGAACCTTCCCCTGCAGTCCTTGTAATCTATGCCTGGGTAGGCCTCCAGGACGTCCCAGTACTTCTCCTTCCTGAGGTCCTTCAGTATCTCCTCTTTGAGCTCAACAATTTTCCTTATGTCCACCCTCCCCTCCTCCAGGTCTATACCCCTGAAGGGGTTCTCCTTGGGTGTGTAAAAGGTCTTCGCAGCCTCTATGAGGTACTTGGAGGGGATACACCCCCTGTTGAGGCATGTCCCACCTATCACACCCTCCTCCACTATCAGGACCTTAGCACCGAGGTCTGAGGCCCTTATCGCAGCTGCGAACCCTGCGGACCCACCACCTAAGATGAGGAGGTCGTAGAGGCCCTCCTTAGGGACGTAAACCTCTGGGGAGTCTTTTAGTTCCTCCGCACCGTATCCAGAACGCCTGACCGCCTCTATGAGGTCTTCCACTCTGACGTTCCCCTCCGTCTCCACCTCAGCAAAGCCCTGGGGGAAGTAAACCCTCGCACTCTTTACACCCTCAACGGACTCCAAGGCCTTCTTGACCGTGTTGGCACAGTGATCACAGGTCATGCCCGTTATCCTCAGCTTGATCATCCCAATTCCTCCTTCAGAAGTTGGCCTTACCTATCACCTTCCCCTTGTAGTTCCCCGCATCGCTTATAGCCTTCAGGATCTCCTCCTCCTTGACCTGGTCCTCCGTGACAACCACCGCTATGCGGTTTTTGAGGGACGTCTTGACCCACTTGACACCCTCCACCTTGGACACAGCCTTCTTGACCGCAACAGGACAGAGCTTACAGGTCATCCCCTCCACGTCGATCACAAAGACCTTCTCGGCAAAGCTGAAGGTGACTAAGGTTAAGAAGGTTACAACCGCCCTGATCATGGCTCACACCTCCCTTTATTCTCCGTAGATCTTCAGAAGGACGTAAGGGTAAAAGGTCGCAAATATCAGGAGCACCAAGGCAACCCAGGTCACGCCTCTGCTCAGCCTCTGGGTCCAGTTTGGTTCCTCACAGGCACACTCTACCGCAGGTTTCTTAAGAAG
>WFOY01000080.1 GCA_015487835.1 Aquificaceae bacterium | reverse complement strand
GAGCTACGCCAGCGAGTCAAAAAATTATTTTATTCCAGCCAGAAAGGGTGATCAAGGCACGTACTCCCAGACGTCCACGTCCGATCCGGAGGGTTTGTTGTATAACCCTTTAGCTGTGTTCAGGATAACCTGGGCCACCTTCTCCGGGTGTACACCCTGGTAGTCGGTCATCCTGGTCGCCGTCATCCCAGGGTTAACGGCGTAGACCCTGAGGTTCTTAACCTCCCTCGCAAGAGCTTGGGTGAAACCTCTCAGTCCGAACTTGGTGGCGCAGTAAACTGTGAGGTTTTCGAACCCAACCTTGCCGGCGCCGCTTCCCACGTTTATGATCGCCTCTCTTATGTAAGGGAGGAGTTCTCTTGTGAACTTTATAAGGCCCTCCAAGTTCGTCCTTATCTGGTTCTCGATCTCCTCAAAGGTCTGGTCCGCAAGGGGTTTTCTGGAGGCGACGCCGGCATTGTTTATCAGTATGTCCACATACCCAAACCTCTCCACCACCTTCTGGACGCACTCCCTTATGGTCCTGTCGTCGGTAAGGTCGAGGTGGGTTACCACGCCCTCCTTCATTCCCAGCCTGAGACACTCAGCGTAAGTGTGTTCCGCACCCTCTTTATCGTTCCTGTAGGTTATCACTATCCTGGACCCTTCTCTTGCAAAAGCGTAAGCGGTGTAACGGCCTATCCCGTTGCTGGACCCTGTGATCAGAACCGTTCTGTCTTTCAGTTCAAACATAGGAACCGAAAACGATAATTAATATTATGGACTTTGAAGCAAAAAAACAGGCCATAGTTGACAGGGACGGGGAGAAGGTCGGCTACGAGTTCTTCCTCGTCTATCACGAGGAGGTTGATCTCTCACCAGAGGTGCTTACCAACAAGACCACCTTCATAACGGTCAGAACGCTCGCCGAGTACGGGGTGAAAAAGGTAGGGGAGGGGAAGAGGGTCTTCGTCAGGCTACCCTTCGACACCCTACTTGTGAGGATCTTCGACCTTATAGACCCCCAGATGATGGTTTACAAGATCTACCCGCCGAGCGTGGGCATGGGCAAGGCTATCTACACAAAATCCGTGAGCTTTATAGAGAAGCTAAAGTCAGAGGGCGTTATGATAGCTGTCCACAGGGACCTGGTTAAGCAGTTCGAGGATTTACTCTCCGTAGCGGACATGGTGGAGTTCGAGGCGAAAAGAGCAGATCTCAAGGACATATCCTCGGTTAAGAACATGGGGAAGAAGATCCTGGTGAGCGGTGTGGACACGGATAAGGATTACAGCAGGTTCAGAGTCCACGCGGACTACATCCAGGGCAGATACATCGACGAGGGGTCAACTCTCAAGAGGATGAAGATCGCCCCCTACCTTAAAAGCACGCTCCTTAGGCTCCTCGTCCTTCTGAACACGGCCCAGAGCCCCACCGAGTTCGCGAAGGGGATAGAGACGGACGTGGGTATGAGTGCGAAGCTCCTCAGGTTTATAAACTCTGCCTACTTCTCCCTCAGGAAGAAGATAAAGAGCATTGAACAGGCCGCTATATACTTTGGGCTTAAGAACCTGAGGAACTTCGTCCTCGTGCTCTCCATGAACGACTACGCTTCCGTTGAGAACCCCCTCGCCTGGAGAAGATCGCTGATAAGGGCCAAACTCATGGAGGAGATCTCAAAGAACGTGGACCCTGACCTCACAAGCGAGGCTTACCTCGTCGGACTCTTCTCGCTAATAGACGTGATCCTCGACACCGATGTTGTGGAGTTTTTAAAGGAGGTGAACGTGGACGACAAGGTGATCGCGGCCTTCACCGACAAGAACTCCGTGCTTGCCAAGATCCTGAACATAGTTACCCTCCTCGAGGAGAAAGAGAAGGAGATAGCCGCATCCAAGGACCCCATGTCTCTGCCTGTGATAGGTGCTGTTGCGGACCGCCTTAAGATGTCAAAGGAGAACCTGATAGACGTCCTGAAGAGGAGCTACCTAATGGCGGACACGATCATACACCTCTGATCTTGAAGCTCTCCCTCCTCAGCATATCGATCAGGCTCTCAAGGGTCACGGGAGGTGAGAAGTAAAAGCCCTGGGCCTCGTCACACTGCCAGAGCCTCAGGAATATGAGCTGCTCCTCGGTTTCCACACCCTCCGCTATGGCCTTAAGACCTAAGTTGTGGGCTATGGCTATTATCGTCGTGGCTATGGCCACGTCGTTGGGGTCGCTCACTATGTCCCCTATGAAGGACCTGTCTATCTTCAGCTTATCAACGGGGAAGTATTTGAGGTAGTTGAGGGAGGAGTAGCTTGTGCCGAAGTCGTCTATGGATACGGTCACGCCCATGGCCTTTAGTTCGCTTAGGACCCTGGCAGCCTCCTGCTTGTTCTTCATCAGGGCGTTCTCGGTTATCTCGACCTCTAAGAAGGTGGGGTCGAAGTCCGTCTCCCTCAGGATCTCCTTCAGGACCTCGGTGAAGTTGCCCGCCGATATCTGGTTGGGGGATATGTTCACGGCCACCTTGAGGGGGTAGCCCTCCCTGAGGAGCCTCTTTCCATCGAAACAGGCCCGCCTCAGTATCCACCTCCCGAGGGGTACTATAAGGTCCACCTCCTCGGCTATGTGTATGAACCTCGATGGGAGTATGAGGCCCCTGTCGGGGTGGTGCCACCTGACCAGGGCCTCCACACCTGTAACTCTGTCCGTTGCAAGGTCGAACTGGGGCTGGTAGTAGAGGACGAACTCCTCCCTCTCTATGGCCTCCCTCAGCTCGGACTCCAGTGTGAACCTCTCACTCACCTTGATGTTCAGGTCCGCCGTGTAGAACTTGTAGGTGCTCCTACCCGTCTCCTTGGCGTGGTGCATGGCTATGTCTGCGTTCCTGAGCAGCGTCTGGGGATCCCCGCCGTCCATGGGGTATATGCTTATGCCCGCCGTCACGGTTACGTATATCCTGTGGCCTCCTATATGAAAGGGTGTCGTCAGGTTCCTTATAAGGTCCTCCATCGTTTCCTTTAGGTTCTCGATATCGCCGATCGGTCCCACGACCACCACGAACTCGTCGCCCCCGAACCTGGCCACCATAGTGCCAGGGGGAAAGGAGGAGGTTACCCTCTGAGAAAAGGCCTTAAGGAGCGTATCCCCCACCTCGTGGCCGAGGGTGTCGTTGATCAGCTTGAAGTTGTCTATGTCCATGAATATGACCCCCACCTTCTCGTTTCTCATCTTGGACCTGAAGAGGGTGTAAGCCAAGTGGTCGTAGAGCAGGGCCCTGTTAGGCAGACCCGTTAATGTGTCGTAGTAGGCTAAGGATCTCAGGTTTGCCTCCAAGCTCCTCTTGTCCGTTGTGTCTAGGAACAGACCCAGGAACTCACTCCCCACCCTGAGGAGCGTGACCTCACAGGTGAATATGGTGCCGCTCCTGTGAACACCCCAGACCTCGCCCCTCCAGGCACCCTCCTCCTTGAGCAGGTCGAAGACCTCCGAGAAGGTTGGGGAACCCTCCCACCTCAGGTCCAGGGATGAGATCTGCCTGCCGTAGAGGAGGTCGTAGCTAAGACCCGTTATCTCCAGGAAGGACCTGTTGGCGGTTCTTATAACACCTTCGTCGTCGAATATGATCACTCCCTCCCTCATGTTCTCTAAGATCTTGGAGACCAGACTGATCTTCTTCTCCAGATCCCTGATCCTCCGGAGGGCTCGTTCTCTGTCCATCTCTCTTAGGTTCTTTTTATCGGCCCCTGAATTTATAATTTTCAAGGGGATGGAGCTACTCCTGGAGGTGTTCAAGAACAGGCTCGTCTCCGTAGCCGAGGAGATGGGTCTGGTGCTCCAGAGGACCGCCTTCTCACCCAACATAAAGGAGAGGAGGGACCTCTCCTGTGCCCTCTTCACCGAAAGAGGGGACCTCATAGCCCAGGCCGCCCACATACCCGTTCACCTCGGGTCCATGGGCATGGCCGTTAGGGAGACGATCACCAGGGTTAACATGGAAGAGGGGGACATGGTCATCCTGAACAGCCCCTACATGGGTGGGACCCACCTACCCGACATAACCCTGATCGCACCTGTATTCTACAGAGGCAAGATCCGCTTCTACGTAGCCAACAGGGCACACCACGCCGATGTGGGGGGTATGTCCTCAGGGTCCATGCCCCTCTCCCGTGTCATATTCCAGGAGGGTCTGGTGATACCGCCTGTAAAGCTTCTGGAGAGGGGTAAGATCAAGGAGGATGTTCTCTCCCTTATACTCAGCAACGTCAGGACCCCTGAGGAGAGGAGGGGAGACCTGAACGCCCAGATAATGGCCAACCTGACGGGCATAAGGAGGGTTGTTGAGATCTTAGAGGAAATGGGTCTTGAGGAGGTGAGGAGTGCGGGAGAGAAGTTGATGGAGTACTCGGAGAGGCTGATGAGAAGGGCCATAGACGAGATACCGGACGGCACATACACCTTCGAGGACTTCCTGGACGATGACGGTTTCGGGAGGAAGGACGTGGCCGTGAGGGTGAAGATCGAGATAAGGGGAGACTCCGCTGTCGTTGATCTGAGAGACTCGGACCCCCAGACGGAGGGAGTCATCAACGCCGTCAGGTCCGTGAGTGTGGCCGCTGTGTACTACGTCTTCAGGTGCCTGCTTCCAGAAGACGCACCCACAAACGACGGGTGCTTCAGACCCATAGAGGTCCTCACTAAGAGAGGGACCGTCGTGGACGCTGAGTTTCCCTCAGCTGTGGCCGGCGGCAATGTGGAAACCTCCCAGAGGATAGTGGACGCAGTCCTTGGTGCCCTCTCGGAGGCCGTACCCGGCCTTATCCCCGCTGCGAGCCAGGGGACCATGAACAACCTGGCCATAGGTGGTAGGGATCCAAGAACCGGTAGGGTTTACACCTACTACGAGACCATAGGCGGGGGGATGGGTGCCTGGAGAGGAGGAGACGGGGAGAGTGCGGTCCACTCCCACATGACGAACACCATGAACACGCCCGTGGAGGCCCTTGAGCACTCATACCCCTTCCTGGTCAGGGAGTACTCGGTGAGAAGGGGATCGGGTGGTCACGGAAGGTGGAAAGGTGGAGACGGTATAGTCAGGGAGATAGAACTCCTCGGAGACGCTGAGGTCACGGTACTCTCGGAGAGGAGGAGAAGAGGGCCTTACGGCCTGTTCGGTGGGAGGCCTGGTAAGGAG
>WFOY01000079.1 GCA_015487835.1 Aquificaceae bacterium | reverse complement strand
GTATGTCCTCCTTCCTCCTCATGGTGGACAGGTCTATCTCGTGGAGGGCCAGGATCTCGCTCAGGACTATCTCCAAGGAGGGTGTCCCCATACCTGAAGTGGTAACCGTAACCCTCTGACCCCACTGGGTGTACCCGGTTACGGTTTTCAGACCCCTGTTCTCCCTGGCCACCTCCACATCCTTCAGGAACTCCGACCTTATCAGGTCCACCCTCCCAGGGTCTCCGACTATCACTATGTCCTCGGAGATCTCCTCAGGAGAGATCCTAAGGTGGTAAACCTTCCCGTCCACCAGAGGAAGGTCCGGAGGGTGGAAAGGCTGTTCCATAGTGTATATGGTAAGACAGGATATAAATTTAGATCCATGGTCAGGGAGATAGTTACCTATCCTGCCGAGATACTGAAGAGGCCGACCCAGAAGGTGGATGTGATAGACAGAGAGATAGAGGCCCTCGTAAGGGATATGTTCGACACCATGTACCACGCCGAGGGTGTCGGGCTTGCCGCAAACCAGATAGGTGTCCCCCTCAGGGTCATGGTAATAGACACAACGCCCAAGGAGGACGCCCCTGACCTGAAGCTGGTCCTGATAAACCCGGAGGTGGTCTCCTCCGAGGGGAGGATAAAGTACAAGGAGGGGTGCCTCTCCTTCCCAGGTCTCACCGTAGAGGTGGAGAGGGCCGAGAGGGTGAGGGTAAAGGCCCTGAACGAACATGGAGAGGAGTTGGAGGTCCAGCTTGAAGGCTTCCCGGCGATAGTCTTCCAGCACGAGATGGACCACCTTGAGGGCATAACCTTCATAGACAGGTTGAAGGGCTGGAGGAGGAGGATCGCCCTCGAAAAGTACAGAAAACTCCAGAAGGAGGCCCAGAGAGCAGTATGAAGGTAAGATCAAAACCCTACTACTCCTTGAAGGACTACCTCATAGAGAGGTACGGGAGGCGTGTCCAGAAGATAACGGTCGCCCTACCCTTCACCTGCCCCAACAGGGACGGGACCAAGGCCTTCGGCGGCTGCACCTTCTGCTACGATGGGTCCAAGCCCTCCATGATCGACTCGGCGGTTCCCCTCGAGACCCAGATAAAGGAGGGTATCGAGCGGGCGAAGAGGAAGTACGGTGAGGACATATACTTCTTCGTTTACTACCAGTCTTACACCAACACCTACGCGGACCTCGAAACCCTAAAGAACGTGTACGACACAGCTCTGAAGTTCAACGGCGTTGTGGGTATAGACGTGGGGACCAGACCCGACTGTGCCCCCGAGGAGGTCCTCGATCTCCTCACCTCTTATGCGGAGAGGGGTCTTGAGGTCTGGGTGGAGTACGGTCTCCAGACCGCCAACTTCGAGACCCTCAAAAAGATAAACAGACAGCACGGGGTGTCCGACTTCGTGGACGCGGTGCTGAGAACGAAGAGGAGGCCTTTGAAAGTCTGCGCCCACGTTATACTTGGACTCCCCGGGGAGACGAGGGAGGACTTCGTAGAGACGGCCAAGCTGATAGCCTCCCTCCCCATAGACGGTGTCAAGATCCACCCCCTCCACGTTATAAAGGGTACTGTCATGGCCAGACAGTTCGAGGAGGGAGAGTTTGAACCCCTCACCCTTGAGGAGTACGCGGCGGCGTGTGCGGACTTTATAGAGATCCTTCCTGAGAACGTTGTGGTCCACAGGATCACAGGTGAGGTGGACGAGAGGCTCCTGTTAGCTCCCGAGTACTGCTCTCCGAGGATGAAGAACAGGGTGATCGAGGCTGTAGAGAAGGAGCTGAGGAGGAGGGGAACGCACCAGGGCAGTAACAGGAAGGCCCTCAACAGAGGGGCATGAGGAAGCACCACTGGGCCTTAGTCTCCCTTAGCCTAAACTTAATCCAGTCAGGTCTAAAGTTCCTGGGAGGTATCCTAACGGGTAGCCTCTCCTTAGTGGGTGAGGCGGTCCACTCCCTCTCGGACGCGGCCGCATCGGTGATAGCCTACCTATCGATAAAGTTCTCCGAGAGGAAGCACGCCAGGTTTCCCTACGGACTCTACAAGTTGGAGAACATAGGGGCCCTGGCTATAGGCCTATTTCTCATAATAACAGCCTACGAGATAGCACACAGGGCGCTGACAAGGGAGATAGTGATAGACAGGTCCGCCCTACCGGTGGGTGTTGGGGTGGTGGTCTTCTCCCTGGTGAGCTCCCTGACCCTCTCCTTCTTAGAGAGGAGGGCAGGCGAGAAGACAGGTTCCCCCACCCTCATAGCTGACTCCTACCATACGCTGACCGACGCCTTCGGATCTCTCGTCGTGCTCACGAGCCTTCTGATGTCCTGGGCCGGGTATAACTACGACAGGTACTTTGCCCTCGTAATTTCGGGGATCATAGTCTATACAGCCCTCGGTCTCATGAAGGACCAGATCGGTGTCATACTGGACATATCCGCCGACGAGGAAACGGTGAGGAAGATAAGAGGCATAATCCTCTCCTTCCCCGAGGTGGAGTCGGTGAAGAGGCTCCTTGTCAGAAGTGCGGGGGGAAGGCTGTTCGTGGACGCGGTAATAGTCCTCAAGAGGTCCTCCTTCATGAGGAGCCACGCGGTAGCCGACGCCATAGAGGAGAGGATCTACAGAGAGGTGCCCAACGTGGAGATGGCCTTCATCCACTACGAGCCCGCCAGGGAGGAGAGGCTCAGGATAGGCGTGTTCTCCTCGGACGGAGACACCCTCTGTAAGGACTTCAGGGGAGCTAAGAAACTGTACATATTCGAGGAGCAGAGGGGCGATCCTGAGGTGGTTGACCTCGGGGATATGCCGGAGGAGGAACTCGCCAAGATCCTCGTCAGGAGGGGTGTTGATATAGTAGTGTGCGGGCATCACCCGGAGAGCTCAGCCGCCAAGTGGATCCTGCACAGGAACGGGATCTTCGTATGGGAGACCGACAGGGAGAACATATACGAGGCCCTCTCCGAGGTCTCAAGACAGAAGCTCTATTAAAATTTTCCCATGGACTCACCTACGGACAAGGCCAGGATACTCCAGGAGGCTCTACCCTACATAAGGGAGTTCCACGGAAAGGTTTTCGTGATCAAATACGGCGGGTCCGCCATGATAAACGAGGATCTTAGGGAGTCCTTCGCGAGGGACGTTGTCCTTCTGAGATACGTGGGCATTAAGGTGGTCGTGGTCCACGGGGGAGGTCCCCAGATAAGCAGGGTTTTGGAGAGGTTCGGCATTAAGTCCAAGTTCGTTGGGGGCATGAGGAAGACGGACGAGGAGACCATGCAGGTGGTAGAGATGGTCCTATCCGGAGACATAAACAAGGACATAGTCGCCCTGATAAACAGGTACAGCGGTGAGAACATATACGCCGTTGGTCTTTCCGGGAGGGACGGCAGGCTCCTCAAGGCTCGTAAGATAAGCAAAGAAAAGTTCTTCTCTAAGATCGGCCTGCCGGCCCCGGAGGAGGACGTGGGCTACGTGGGTGAGGTGGAGGAGGTGAACACGGACCTTCTTATGTCCCTTCTCCAGGGGAGCTACATACCCGTGATAGCTCCGGTAGGCGTGGGGAGTGAGGGGGAGGCTTACAACATAAACGCAGACTTTGCCGCCTCTGAGATAGCTGTTGCCCTGAAGGCCGAGAAGCTGATCTTCCTTACTGACACGGAGGGTGTTAAAGATGATGAGGGAAGGCTGATACCGACCCTCACAGGAGACCGGGCGAGGGATCTCATAGAGAGGGGCGTGGTAAGGGAGGGGATGGTTCCCAAGTTGGTGTCAGCCCTCAGCGCCCTTGAAAGAGGTGTGAGGAAGGTCCACATAGTGGACGGAAGGGTTCCCCACTCGGTCCTCCTGGAGATATTCACCGAGGAGGGGGTGGGAACCCAGATCCTCAGCAGACCTGACAGC
>WFOY01000078.1 GCA_015487835.1 Aquificaceae bacterium | reverse complement strand
GCCTAAGGCCTTCTTAACAGGGATGACTTTCCTGGACCCGTTCAGTCTCAGGTTCTCCTGGAGCAGACTGTAATTGAGGGGTTCTGGCTCGAAGGCGTAGATCACAACCCCTGGAGGTGATACCTTCTCGACGAGGAGGCTGTACCAGCCTATGTTCGCACCTACGTCTATCACAACATCCCCCCTCTCGAAGGGTATGGCGGTAACGAGGTCGGTTACGGGTTTCTCGTAGACACCGTACTTGTAGATGTGCCTCCCTATGCAGTCCTCGGTCTTGAAAACGAACCTGGTGCCAAGGTCGGACTCCGCCACGAGGAAAGGTCTCCTGAGGATGTAACGGTTAAAAAGGTACTTAATAGACCTCAGCCCTTTACCCACCGATCGCTGACCTCGCTCTCTACCTCAACGGGGACCTGCTTCAGGACTATGTGACCCGCCTGGATCATGGCGTTCTCGAGGGACTCCCTAACCTCTCCGGAGACCTCTTCTTGGCACTCTACGACTATCTCGTCGTGGACCAGGTTAACTATCTTGGCAGGCAGGCCTCTCTTCTTGAGTTCCACGCTGAACATGAGAACGGCCAGCTTCAGGAGGTCCGCCCCCGTCCCCTGGATAGGATAGTTGACAGCGTCCGTGAAGGTGGTAGCCCTGTAAGGCCTCCCGAGGAGGGTCATGCCCCTGACCTCCTCCTTCTCACGGAGCTCCCTCTTCACCTGGTCGTGCCACTCCTTGAAGTGGTGGAAGAACTTGAAGAACTTCTTTCTGAAGGTATCAGCCGAGTCCACGTCGAGGTCAACACCGTAACTGCTCCTCGCGTACTCGGATAGTCCCCTCGCCGAGATGCCGTAGATGAGGCCGAAGTTCATGGCCTTTGCGATCTGCCTCTCCTCCTTGGTGACCTCCTCCTCGGGCTTTTCGAGGACTAGGGAGGCCGTGTACCTGTGCATGTCCTTCCCCTCCCTCAGGGCCCTTATCATGCTTGGATCACCAACGTACTCGGCGGCTATCCTCAGCTCTATCTGGGAGAAGTCCGCTATCACGAAAAGGTTACCCTCCTCAGCTCTAAAGAGGGACCTCATGTCCCTCGGTATGTTCTGGACGTTGGGGTTGGAGCTGGACATCCTCCCTGTCACAGCCCCTATCTGCTTGAACTCGGGGTAAACCCTTCCGTTCCTTAAAAAGGACCCTATCTCCTTCAGCTTGTCCAGGCTCTTCTTTACCCTCCTTATCTCCAGGATGTCCCTCACCTCCTTTATGTGGGAGAACTCGGCCAAGGTTTTGTCGTCGGTGGATATGTTCCCCCTCTCGGTCTCGGGGAGGTTGAGACCCAGCTTGTTCTTGAGCAGGGACCCTATCTGCTTTGGGGACATGGGATCGACCCTGTACCTTATGTAGAAGTCCATGATCATCTTCTGGATCCTCTTCTCGTACTCCCTCGCTATCCTGTCCAGCTCCTCCCTGTCCACGGGGAGGCCGCTCATCTCTATCTTAGCCACCTCCTGGACGAAGGCCATCTCCACTATCGCTACGGGGTTTTTAAGCCCGAACACTCTTGCGGTTCTCGTCTTTAACAGCTCCTGCCCCCTGTCGGGTTGGGGTAGTGAGTTCAACCTGTCCAGCATCTTCCTGAAGATCTCCCTCACAACGAAAACGTCCGTAGCCGCGTACTCTATCTGCTGGGGTGTGAGGACGCTCCTCGACCAGTCGGAGAGCTGGAGTGACTTGTCTATGACCTTACCGAGAACGACCTCGGCCACGTGGCTCAAGGAGTGTCTCTCAAAGCCGAGGAGGTAGCTCCCTATCATCGTGTCGAAGGTGGCGTAGGGTTCTATGCCAAGGGAGTAGAGGAACTTAAGGTCGAACTTCAGGTTGTGGCCCACTATACCTTTTTTGGAGAGGAGTTCCCTCAAGGGGTCTATAGCCGAGGGAAGGTCGAAGAGGTCTATGATGAATATCTCCTCCTCGTTCCCTATCTGGACTAATCTTATCCTGTCTCCGGCGGTTTCAGTATCCAAAAAGAGGTAGGGCGACCTCTCCAGCTTGGGGAGGCACCTCGTGAGGTCACTTCTCTCGGTTATGTAATCGTACTTCATCTAATTTAATAATATCTTCTGGAGGTGAGGAACCTGCCTATAAGCAGGTAGCCCACTACGAAGCCACCTATGTGGG
>WFOY01000077.1 GCA_015487835.1 Aquificaceae bacterium | reverse complement strand
CTTATTGGGTCTATGGGCGGGTTTGTCACCTGGGCGAACCTCTGCTTGAAGTATCTGAAGAGGAGCTGGGGTCTCTCGGAGAGGGGTGGGAGGGGTGTGTCGTCCCCCATGGAGAAGGTAGGCTCCTTTCCCGTCGTCGCCATGTGCTGGATGACGTTCTTTATCTCCTCCTCAGTCCACCCGAAGGCCACCATCTTCCTTACACGATCGGGGTCCTCCTTAGGGACCTTCAGCGTCTTCCCCTTGGTAAGTTCCGACACCCTGAGGAGATACCTGTCTATCCACTCTCCGTAAGGTTTTTGGTCAGCGAGGCCCTCAAGTATCTCCTCGGTCTTCTTTATCACCCCCTCCTTCAGGTTCACAACGATCGTGTCCCCAGGGCCGAGCCTCCCCTTCTCCTCAACCTCCTTGCTGCCTATATCAACCATACCGACCTCTGAACCGAGTATAAGTACCCCCTCCTTCGTGAGGACGTACCTCAGGGGCCTCAGACCGTTCCTGTCCATGTGGGCTCCTATCCTGTCGCCCCACACGAAGGATATGGCGGCGGGCCCATCCCAGGGCTTCATGAGCAGGGACTGGTACTCTAAAAAGGCCTTGACCTTGTCCGAGAGCTCGGGGACGTGTTCCCAGGCGGGAGGTATAAGCATGTTTATGGCGTGCTCCGGGGAGTAACCGACGAGACAAAGGAGCTCGAAGACCCTGTCGAGGGAGGCGGAGTCGCTCTCCTCGTAGGAGACCAGGGGCTCAACGAGGTCCCTCCTGCTGCCGAGAACCTCGTGGTCGAGCTCGTGTTGGAGGGCCCTCATCCAGTTCCTGTTGCCCTGGAGCGTGTTTATCTCGCCGTTGTGGGCGAGGGTCCTCATGGGTTGGGCGAGCCTCCAGTTGGGGAAGGTGTTCGTTGAATACCTCTGGTGGAACATGCAGAAGGCAGACTCAAAGTCTTCCTCGGTGAGGTCCGGGTAGAACCTGTCCAGCTGGGGTGCCACGAGCATACCCTTGTACACGATCGTCTTAGAGGAGAGGGAGGGTATGTAAACCTGTTCCTCCTTGAACTTCCTCTCTATGGACCTCCTCACGAACCAGAGCCTAAGTTCTCTTTCCCCCTCGGGAACGCCCTCCATGTCTATCAGGAGGTGTCTTATACGGGGCATAACGCTGAGAGCTGCCTCACCCACGGCGTCCCTGTTTATAGGGACGTCCCTCCAGCCTATTACCTTCAGACCCTCCTTGACGAACTCGGCGAGGATCTTGTCCTCTAAGTCCTCGTAAAGGAAGAACACTCCCACAGCCAGGTTGTCTATGTGGGAGACCTCGTAGCCGAGGTCCTTTAGGACCCTGCTGAAGAACCTTCTGGGTATCTGGGTCAGGACTCCGGCCCCGTCCCCAGTTTTTCCGTCCCCGCCTATGGCTCCCCTGTGGGTCAGGTTCTTAACAGCCTGGACCCCCCACCTGACTATCCTGCTTTCCGCCTTGCCATCTATGTTGCACACAAAACCGACACCACAGGATCCTCTCTCATCCAGCACCATAGGTTCACCTCTCCCAAAGTTTGAAAAGGTATATATAATATACTCCCTTATGACAGATCTCCTTCCTTTTTAAATCATAAGGTCTTAAGTTTTTCTCTATGGAGAGGGAGATCTTAGAAGCTCTCAAAGAGGTTAGGGACCCTGAGATACCTATAGATATAGTTAACCTGGGGCTCATCTACGGTATAAAGGTAAAGGACGGGGTGGCCCATATAGAGATGACCCTCACAGTCCAGGGGTGTCCCGCAAAGCAGTTCTTCGCAGAACACATAAGGCAGAAGGTCCTCGAAAAGTTCCCCCAGCTAAAGGACGTTGTTGTAGAATTTGTATTTGAACCGCCATGGACGAAAGAGAAGATCTCAGAGGAAGGAAAGGAGCAGCTGAGGCGCTTAGGATGGGACATCTGAAGGACAACATAAAGGCCCTCGCCGAGGCCATAGAGAGGGAGTCGGTCCTGATCCACAGGGACGCCCTGATAGACGGCTATAGGGACGTTCACAGGTTCTCCAAGTTCGGCATAGACAAGCTAATCAAGAAGGCGGCCGAGTACGGAGGTAAGAAGGGGGCCAAGACCCTCAAGGAGAGGTACGGTGTTTACACGGACAGGCTCGACGAGGCCTTAGAACTCCTCACCATAATAGCTGAGTCTTCCAGGCTGATAGACTTCTTCGAGTTCGATCTCAACACCATGGAGATCCACGTGGAGGGGTCCATCCTTGTAGAGGCTGTGGGCAAGAACGAGAAACCTGTCTGCAAACCAATGGCTGGCTTCTTTAAGGGTTTCCTGAGCGAGCTTCTGGAGAGGAAGTTCGAGGTGGAAGAGGTCTCCTGTGCAGCCCAGGGTTACGAGAGGTGCACCTTCAAGATAAGGGCCAGGTGACCCTCTCTCTCAGATTAAGTATCCTCAACTCACACTCGAAGAGAAACTCGAGGGCCTCTATCTGAGCGAGGGATCTCTCCACACTTGAGGCCCAGGTGTAGATCCCGTGGGAGGAAAGGAG
>WFOY01000076.1 GCA_015487835.1 Aquificaceae bacterium | reverse complement strand
GTATAAGAGACAGAGGTACGGGTGTGCCCTATCAGGGCTTCAGGGTTCCGAGATCAGGGAAAAGTACCCCGACGTCGATGTGTTCTGCTACTACATGGATGTGAGGACCTACGGGACCTGGGAGTACCCCTTCTACTGGGCACCTCAGGAGAAGTACGGTGTGCGGTACGTGAGGGGAAGGATAGCCGAGATAACTTACAACCCTGCCGATGGAAGGCTGAGGGTCAAGCATGAGGACACGATAGTCCAGAGACCCGCTGAGGTTCCGATGGACCTCGTAGTCCTTGTCCTTGGCATGGAACCCTCTGAGGGGACCAAGAAGGTCGCCAAGATCCTCGGTCTGGCTCAAGATCCGGACAGCCAGTTCCTGGTTCCCGCCGAGGAGTCAGGGTCCAACATCGTGTCCAACAGACCTGGTGTCTTCATAGCGGGCGCCTGCAAGGGACCCATAGACATAGAGTCTTCTCTGGCCGAGGGAGAGGCGGCAGGAGCTGAAGCAGCAACCTTCATAGGTGCAAAGGTGTCAGCCTGATGGCGGAGGAGAAGAGAACAGAAAGCTTCAAGCCAGCTACGTTAGACGACGCCCTCATCAGAGACTACCTCGTCAAGATACTCAGCGAGGGTGAGGACTTCGTTCAGGAGTTCTACCAGGACCTTCTCGAGAAGTCTCTGTTCTTCCAAGAAAAGCTCTCGAAGGACAAGCTACCCTCCCTAACGGAGGAGGACCTTGAGAAGATCCTGGAGAGGATCTTCGCCTCCCGTAGGAAGCGCAAGAAGATCATAGAGGAAACCGGAGCGGACAAGCTCAAGGAGGCCATAAGCGACCTGCTGTACGGGGATGAGAAGGGAGGCTTTCTCGGTATAGGCAAGAAGAAGCAGATCAGGTCTTGGGAGGAGAAGGTAAACGAGTTCGCAGGTCTCATAAGGGGCGTGGACAGGAAGGCCGCAAAGGATATTGCAGCTGAGATCCTTCACTTCACCTTCCCCGACAGGTACATACTCTGGACCAGCTGGGTCTGGGATCCGGAGACCGAAACGGGAGCCATAGTCTTCCTCAAGGAGGAACCTCCCACAGGTGGAAGAGGCAGGCGCATGTACGGTGAGACCTACAACCAGTTCAAGAAGGTTTACGAACAGATAGCCGAAAAGCTCTCCGAGTTCGGTATCAAGGTGAAGGGTTACCTTTTCGTGGACATATTCCTCGCCATGATATACGCCACCTACGTGGACTACATGACCCTCTCCACCATGCACAGTGCTAAGGGCTTTTTCCCACCTGCGAGCGTTATGGCAAGAAGGCTTTTAGGGGTCCATGCCCCTGTTGAATACACCTGAAAGGAGGTGTGAGAGATGGCTATTCACGAGAGGAGCCTTGTAGAGCCGGAAAGGATCCTAAGGAAAGAGAGGCTTGTGATCGACGGTATAGATGTGTCCGGTGACTGGAACCTGATAATCCTACCCAGAACCATAGAGGACTACGACCTCTCCTTCTACGACGAGGTTGTGGCCCAGCCTGAGGGGAAGACAATAGTCAACTGCTACCAGTGTTCCTACTGCACAGCCTCGTGCCCTGTTCACAACTACTGGGATGAGAGGTACAATCCCAGACACTTCATATACCTCGCCAGGCTGGGACTCATAGACGAGCTCCAGAAGCGGGCCGACGTTATGTGGAGGTGTGTCTCCTGTCACAAGTGCACCCACAGGTGCCCCAAGGGCGTCCTCGTTGAGGAGGTCCTGAAGGCCATACTGAGGGTCATGGCGAAGAGGGGCCTCATAGAGGAGTATCCCTCCAAGAAGTTCGACAAGTTCTTCATGGATGTGGTTTACGAGTACGGAAGGATAGAGGACGGAGAACTGCTCTTTGGATGGATAGAGAAGCAGGGTTACCAGGTGGTAAAGGATCCGATACTCAAGAAGCCCATACCCTTCATGGGTGGCATGCCTGAGTGGCTCAAGCAGCTCGCCGTAAAGCCCATAAAGAATATGAACATAGGCTTCCTCCTCCTGAACGCCAAACACATGCTCTTCCATCCGAGGACCAAGAACTGGAACAGGTTCAAGCAGGTCCTCAGGAAGGTCATGGAGGAGGAGGGAGCGCTTACACACTGACCAAGGAGGTGAGTGAGATGGCTATAGCTCTTCATCTTAGAAAACCCCCCATGGGGGGCATAGGTAAGAAGGTGGCCTACTACCCTGGGTGTTCCTTGGAAGGTGCCGCCAGGGCGTACGACGTCTCGACGAGGATAGTTGCCAAGGAGCTGGGTTTGGAGCTCGATTACCTCGAAGACTACAACTGCTGTGGCGCTATGGAGACCAAGAACGTCTCCTTTTGGGGAACCATGCTCCTTAACGCCAGAAACATGTCCCTCGCCAGGAAGCAAGGCCACAACGTAATAGTGGCACCCTGCAACGGGTGTTCCTTCTCCCTCCAGAGGGCGGAGTACTTCCTTGAGACAGACAGAAAGGTCTTCGAGAGGGTGAACGAACTTCTAAAAGAGGGGGGCGTCGATCCCATAGACGAGATACCCTACACCTACCATATACTCGAGTGGTTCTACCACGAAGCTGGGCCTGAGAAGGTAAAGGAGAGAACCAAGAAGCCCCTCAAAGGTCTCAAGGTAGCTAACTACTACGGCTGCCTTTACACGAGGCCTCACTACTATGCGAGGACATACTCCCACATAGGGGGTCAGGACGAGGAGGCGAGGCCAAGTAAGAGGGACACCGCCGACGACGACGAACACCCCTACTACATGGAGGCGCTCCTCGAGGCCGCTGGGGCGACGAACGTTGAGTTTGAGCCCATGCACACCCAGTGCTGCGGAGGTCCCCACTCCCTGTCCGACGAGCAGGTCTCGGAGAAGTTCGTGATGATGATCCTCCAGACCGCCAAGAGGAACGGCGCGGACATAATAGCTACCGAGTGTCCCCTCTGCCACGCCTCTTTGGAGATGTACAGGCACAGGCTTATGATGAAGGGCGTTCCCGATGTGGACGTTCCAGCAGCCTACTTCACCCAGCTACTCGGTATAGCCTTCGGCTACAGCGCTGGGGACGTGAAGCTGAAGGACAACCTCTCCGACCCTATCCCTGTCCTCAAGAGACTCGGTCTCGTGTGAGGTGAGGGCAGTGGAGGGCGAGAAGAAGATAGTTATCCTGATGACGAGCGGTCCCAGGACCCCCTGGCGGTGTGCCTCTCCCTTCTACATCGCAGCCCTGATGGCTGCGAACGATGCCGACGTCGAGATGTTCTTCAACATGGACGGGACCAACCTGATCCGCAAAGGCATAGCCGAGAAGATCTGTCCATCCTTAGAGGGGAACTGCTTCTCCCAGAACGGAAAGAAGCCAAAGACCGTTTACGACTTCATGAAGGACGCGAAGATGGCAGGTGTAAAGTTCTACTCCTGCAAGCAGGCCGTTGATTCGCTTGGTCTCACAGAGGAGGACCTGATACCCGAACTCGACGGCATAGTGCCAGCAAGTGAGTTCGCCATAAGGGCTATGGAGGCGGATAAACTCATAGTGTTCTGATAGAATATTCAGAAATCCAATAAACGGGAGGTGCAAAATGGCAGAGGTGAACGGTTGTCAGGTCCCTGAGGACCTTCTCTACCACGTGGATCCTGAGGCAAACGCCTTCACCTGGGCCAAGGACAACGGTGACGGGACTTATACAGTCGGCCTAACCTCGATAGCTGCCGCCATGGCCGGGAGGCTCGTCGCCTATACACCGAAGAAGGTAGGTAAGGTCGTCAAGAAGGGAAAGAGCGTGGCGACCATAGAGAGCGGGAAGTGGGTCGGACCTGTCCCTGCTCCCTTCGAGGGCGAGATAGTGGAGGTTAACGAGAGCCTGAAGGCCAACCCAGCTCTGGTGAACGACGACCCCTACGGAAGCGGCTGGATAGTGAAGATCAAACCCACCAACATGGACGAGGTTAACCAGCTTCTGAAGGGACAGGAAGCCGTGGAGGCTTTAAGAAAGGTAGCGGAGGAGAAGGGGGTCAAGTGCGGCTGAACCGCCGCCCCTTCTGTAAACCATGTTAGACCTGGACCTGGATCTTAATAAGGACCTCTGCGACAGGATAAGAGAGGGCCTCGATATAAGGATCAGGAACTTTGGCAGGGAGGTTTACTTCCACAGCCCTGGGTTTAAGCATTACGAGGTGGAGGACTTCTCCGTAAAGGGTCCTGTCCGCTTCGTGGATATTTCCATAACGGGAAAGCGATGCGACCTTATGTGTGACCACTGTGCCAGCAAGATACTGTGGCACATGATCCCCGCCGAAACCCCCGAGAAGCTCTGGGAGGTCTGTGAAGACCTTAAGGCCAAAGGCGTCACAGGGATACTTATATCCGGAGGATCAAACAGAGACGGGGTTGTGGATCTCGGACCCTTCCTGAACACGATCAGGCGTATAAAGGAAGAACTGGGTCTCCTGGTGACCTGTCACGTCGGTCTTGTGGACAGGCGTCTGGCGGAGGGTCTCGCGGAGGCAAAGGTGGATGCAGTTCTTATCGACATAATAGGCGACAACGAGACCATATCCAAGGTCTACAAACTGCCCCACAGAACCACCGAAGACTACTACAACTCCCTCAAGTTTCTTAAAGAAGCGGGACTGAGGATAGTTCCCCACGTGATCATAGGGCTCCACTACGGAAAGATAAAGGGAGAGAGGAAGGCCCTCCAGATGATAGCGGACCACTCTCCCGACGCCCTCGTCCTCGTTGTGGTGATGCCCTACTACGGGAAGGCAAGCTTCCAGCTGTTACCCCCACCAAACCCTGAGGAGGGTGCGGAGATAGTCTTCTACGCAAGGAAGACCATGCCCTCGGTGCCCATAATGATAGGGTGTGCGAGGCCCGCCGGACCGGACCGTATCAAGTTCGATGTTTACTCCCTGATAGCCGGGGTGAACGGTATAGCCTTCCCGGCTGAAGGCGTACTGACCTACGCCAAGGAGATGGGTCTGGATCCCGTCGTCTCTCCTACCTGCTGCTCCACCGTCTTCATGATC
>WFOY01000075.1 GCA_015487835.1 Aquificaceae bacterium | reverse complement strand
GGGTGATAGGTGCGGTGGTGAGAACCAAGGAGGGGTCAGCACCCATATTCGTCTCCACAGGACACAGGATAAGCCTGAAGACAGCTATAGACCTGGTTCTGAAGACCTCCAAGTACAGGGTTCCTGAACCGACGAGACTCGCCCACAACCTTCTCCAGACGGTTAGGCGCAAGAGCTTGTTTTGAGCTGACAGAAAACAATTTAAGAATATATTAATAAACTTAAGGAGGGTGGAAGATGCTGCTCGGGCTGGACGTAAGGGACCAGATAAGGGACATCTTCTCCAAGGAGTTCAAGGAACCTGTTACCGTGAGGGTCTTCTCCCAGACGATAGGGTGTGAGACCTGCCAGACCGTAGAGAGCCTTATAAAAGAACTTGTGGATGTGGTCGGGGAGGACAGGATCAGGTTCCACCTCCACACACCAGTTCTGGAGAAGGAGATAGCCCAGAAGTATAATGTTGACAGGGTCCCCACCATAGTGATAGAGGGAGATAAGGATTACGGAATAAGGTACGTAGGCCTCCCTGCAGGTCTTGAGTTCAGCACCCTTATACAGGGTATCCTCCAGGTATCGAAGAGGGAACCCAAACTCTCCCCGAAGACCCTCGAACTCCTAAAACAGATAGACACACCCATCGATATAATGGTCTTCGTGACTACCTCCTGCGGTTACTGCCCCTCGGCGGCAACTATGGCCTGGAACTTCGCCCTTGCGAGCGACCACATAACGGCGAAGGTAGTGGATGCCTCCGAGAACCCGGACCTGGCTGAGAGGTTCCAAGTGGTTGGGGTGCCAAAGGTAGTTATAAACGAAGGTGTCGTGGAGTTCGTGGGTGCACAACCTGAGAACGCATTTTTAGGTTACCTGCTTGCGGCCCACGACAAGATCAAAAAGGCTAAGGAAGGTTCTCAAGGATCCTGATGTTAAACATAGCCCTCCTGGTCGATCCCTCCCTTCTCATGCCCTTCAGGAAGTCTTCCACCATCTCCTTGAGCTTGTCTCCCCCTTCCTTCGAGTAAACCCTGTCGCCCACCTTGAGCTGTTCCCTCATCAGGTCCATTACCACGGTGCCTGACTCCGTTTCTAACACCCACCTCCTTCTTGGTTCGCCCCTGTATTCCCAGGCCACCCTTAAGGTGAAGGGCACGCCCCTTACGAGACCCTCCATCTCCCAGACCTCACCCCTCCTCGCTGACCTCACCTCTACCTCACCGAACAGGTGCTGGATCAGGTAGAGATCGTGCCAGGCGAGGTCCCAGAAGGGGTCTATGTAACCTCTCCCCTTGCCGAGTCTCTCTATAATTATGCGCCTCACGTCCAGGTCCCTCGGCAGCTTCCTCACTGGGAAAGAGTACATCTCTATCTCAGAGATCTCAAGGTTTGGGTCCTCCCAGATCTCCTCAAACTCATCGCTTGAGACAGCCGGTGGCTTCTCGAGGAGGACTGGGACTCCTTTCCTCAAGAACTCCCTCGCTATGGTCACGTGGTCCTTCGGATCGACCGCCACGATCACCCTGCTGACCTCCTCCTTCACATCCCCGAAGTGGCAGTAAAAGGGACAGTCTTCGCAGAGATCGTTCTTGGAGGGGTCTATGTCGCAGAGGACGGGGGATATGTTCAGATCTATCAGCTTTCTGAGATACTTTGACCCCATGTTGCCGAGACCTATAAGAAGAACGTGCATCCTAACCCTCTGGTGCCGGAGGCGGGAGTCGAACCCGCACGCCCCGAAGGGCAGAGGATTTTGAGTCCCCCGCGTCTGCCAGTTCCGCCACTCCGGCTCGTCACTTTATTATAAACTACAGTCCTTGAAGCACAAGGTTCTATAAGTAAATTCTAATATACTGATAACCTCAACCGGGGTTATTAAAATTGAGATTGAATGTAAATTTTGATTATAATGTTATCAGGATGAGAACTCTCGTCTGGTTAGTCTCCTTTTTTCTTGGCTTTATAACCTTCTCCTACGAGAGGGACTTCAGCACACCAGAGAGGTCCCTCTCCCTGATGTTCCCGGGGGCGAAGGTCATAGTGAAGAACATAGTGATCTCAAAGGACCAGAAGAGGATGATAGAGAAGATCGCAAGATCAAGGCTGGACTCCCGATTGATCTCTGTGTATCTGGTAAAGAAGGGGGACCAAGTGATAGCTTACGGTTACGTGGACGTTCACAGGGTAAGGACCCACACGGAGAGCGTCCTCTTTGTAATAAGCCCCGAGGGAAAGATCATAGCCGTTGAGGTCCTCGCCTTCAACGAACCCTTGGAGTACATGGCGGACGAGGCATGGCTGGACCTGTTTAAGGGAAAGAGCATAGACAAGGACCCTCTTAGGCTAAACAGGGACATACCTAACATGACCGGTGCCACCCTGACCGCCAGGGGTATCCTCAAGGCCTCCAGGAGGGCCTTGGCCATATGGAAGGTTCTCTTCGGAGGTGAGTGATGAGGTTCTTCATATCCTCGAACATAAAGAGCAACCCTCCCCTTTACATTACTGTTGTGATCTTCCTGCTCTCATCTGTGGTTTACTGGGTTACGACCTGGATCGTATACAACGCCAAGTATGGCCTCACCTACGACAGAATGTTCCGTTACTTCTTCACCGATCCGCTCTACCCAGAACGCATACCTCTCTCACAGCTGCTCGAGGACATGCACGTAAACTTCTTCCTGTTCATCATGTTCCTGATAGTTCTTGCCTCCATATTCATACACAAATGCATGAAGGACTCCCTGAAGTACACCCTTATACTTTTATCCTTTGTATCAGGTCTCGTTGAGTTCCTGTCAAGCCTCGCGGTTTACTACGTGTCCCCCGCGTTCATATACCTGAAGATCTTTTCCTTTCTATCCTTCCAGGTGTCCACGGGCACCATGATGCTTCTTGCTCTGAAACTCTACCTGACCAGGGAGAAGGAGGAGCCTCCTGAGAGGTCCCTCCTCTACGCGATCGTATTCATATTCACGAGCACCGTCTCCCTGTTCGTCGTTCTCAATTTTTTTTTATTCGTAACTAAGATAGGTCTCACCCCGGATCAGGTGGCCAGGTACTATCTAGGTGACCCGGCGATCTTCATGAGGCCCAAGAGTTTGGAAGGTATCCTGGAGGTGCTGACACCCCACACGGTCGCCATGGCCCTCTACCTGTTCGCCCTGATCCACTTCGCCTTCTTCACAAACCTGAGGAACAGGGTGGCCTGGAGTGTGGTCACCCTGGTGTCAGCTCTGGTGGATAACACGAGCGGGCTGATGATAAAGTATGTCGGTGCGCACTTCGCCTACATCAAGCTGGGTTCGTTTTTCCTGCTTCAGCTGGCCATGATCTACCTGTCGGTCGCTATAATCGTGTCCTTACTCCGCCACAGGGCTAAAGCTATAGTCTTACTTTAAACCCTCCTCCCTCTTTGCCACCTCCAGGATCCTGACAAGGAACTCCCTAGAGGCTGTCTCTTATACACATCTCCGAG
>WFOY01000074.1 GCA_015487835.1 Aquificaceae bacterium | reverse complement strand
TCTTTGAACCCCCTTTCAAGAGGGTAGAACAGGATGTCCTTGAAGGGTTCCACCGATATCAGGTATAGGGTAAGAGCTGAACCGTAGGATATGAACTTAACCAGGCGTCTCTTCCTGCTGAGGAACCCGATCAAAAGGAAAGCTATTATGTATATCCCTGGGGGGAGGAGAAAGTAGGAGACCAACTTCTTGATCAGGAACATCAGCCCTTCTGTCGGACCGCTATTATCACGTTCTCAACGCCGGCCTTCTTGGCTCTGTCCATCACGTAGACCACGAACTTGTGCCTCGCATCCTCGTCCGCCTCTATTATCAGGTATCTGGGCTTCCTAGCCTCCAAGAACCTCTGGATCCTCTTGAGGTCGGTAGGTTTTCCCTCGAGGAGGATGGAACCGTTCTTGAGTATCTGGACCTTCGCGGCCCTTATCCTCTGGGTCTCTCCCCTCTCAGCCTCGGGCAGCTTCACAGCTAAGAAGGTAAGGGGTGACTGGAAGGCGAGGACCGCGAGGAAGAGAAAGACTGCAAGCAGCGTATCCACAAGGGGGACAACGTCTATGTAAGCCCTCTCGTCCGCCCTGAACCTAGCCTTCCTCCTCAGGTTCATCTCACTGCTCCAGAAGGGAGAGTATGTCCCTGGCCTCCTTCTCCACCTTCTCTATCACATCGTTTCCAAGACCCCTGAAGACCCAGTAGGCGAAGAGTGCAGGGATAGCGACTATCAATCCCGTTGCCGCAGCGGTGAGTGCCTCCGCTATACCTGCGGACAGGAGCCGGGTGGCCTCCTCCATCTGGACGGCCGAGTAGGCGGTGAAGACCTTTATCAACCCTGTTATCGTCCCGAAGAGGCCAAGGAGGGGTGCTATGGAGGCTATAGCTGATAGGAGCATCAGGTTCTTTTCCACGGCGGGGACTATACCGGAGAGCTCTCTCTCGAGTATAGCACCGAGTTCCGACCTGCTCCTGTTCCCTTTTAGGTACTCCTCGAAGACGAGGGCCACGGACCTTGAAAAGATGTCCTTGTTAAGAGAGATTACCTTGTAGGCCCCGTCCACGTCTAACTTCTGGAGCAGGATCTTAACCTCGCCCAGGTTGGAGGGCAGGAACCTGGAGGCCCTAAGGTTCATCAGCCTCTCCACTATGAGAACCCAGGACACAACGGAGAGGATCAGCAGCGGGTACATAACTATGCCGCCTTTCCTTATGAGGTCCGCTATCTGTCCCAGAACTCCCTCCATCACTTCTTCACCTCACACTTTGGTAGTCTCTTCTTAAGGATTTTAACCTTTTTTGCCTGGTCCTTTGATAGGTGGTCTGGGTCTATCCTGGCGAGCAGGCAGGAGGCGTCTTTTCTCGCCTTCATCTTGACTAAGATATCTACGGCTTCGAGTATGCTAAGGTTGTAGTAGGGCTGGACCTTCTCAGGCATGAGGACGACCTCAACGAAGTACTCGAGGGCCTTCCTTTTGTCCTTCCTCCTCTCCAGCTTTCCCAGCCTGTAGAGGGCCTGAGCCCTGACCTCAGGGTTGTCACTCTCCCTGGCCACCTCCAGGTACCTCTTTCCCTTCGTCTTGTCGTACATCTTGAGCGCTAAGATCCTGATCTCCTCGTCATCAGGGTTTTCTTTAAGAAGGTCCTCAAAGAGACTCACAGCCTTCTCCATGTTGTGTTCCATGTACAGGACGAGGGCCCTCTTCCTCTCCTGGTATCCTCCCTCCGCTAAGAGATCTGCCAGCTTCTCAAACTCCTTTCTCTCGTAGTACAGATCCGTGAGCAGCTTGGTAGCCTCCTCCCTCTGTTCCGGATCACCTGTTCTTATCACCTCCTTTAGCATCTCCTCCTTTTTGGCTGGGTCTGTCTCTATCTCGGCTATCCTGATAAGGACCTTCGGCCTTAAAGCTTCGTGGTCGAGAAGGCTCTCGAAGATCTCCCTGGCTTTAACGGTCTGACCCTCCCTCATGTAGAGGTTCGCCAGCTGGTACCTGAGGTCCGGTATGAGGGGCGAGTCGGGGAACTTCCTCTCGAACTCCTTAACCAGGTCCTTGAGGTCCGCACTCGGTACTTGGAGCTCTATCTGGGCGAGGGCGAGCGTAGCCTCCGTGGCCTCCTTCGAGTCAGGGAAGCTTCTTAGGATGTTCTTGTAAACCTCCTTCGCCTGGTCGTACTTACCTAAGTTGTACAGGGAGTCCCCTATCCTGAGGAGGGCCCTCCTCCCTATGCTGTCGCTTCCCCTGATACGCTGGAACTGCTCTATAGCCTTGTCGTACGCTTCCTCTATGAAGTAGCTCATCCCCAGGAGGTAGATCTCCTCCGGTGTCTGTCCTTTGAGGAACTTCCTTGCGAGGTCTCCCCTCCCCATAGATACGGCGGCCTTTGCCTTCAGGATCCTCTCCTTGTAAGTCCGCCCTCCCTTCAGGATCTCGAAAACCTTCCCGTACTCTCCAGCGTTGTAGAACGCAAGAGCTCTGTGGTAGGGATCCCTGAAGAAGTTGGCCGCCTCCCTCCACCTCTCCTTCCTGAAGAGCAACCATCCCATGTACTCCCTGTATATATCCGGGTGCTTTTCCCTCACCTCCTCCAGAACCCTGGACATCTCCTCCTCCTTCCCCGCCCAGTAGAGGACCTCGAGCATCCAGAGGTAGTCCTCTTTAGTCTTGGGCTTCATCCCCTTCACGACCCTGTAAGCCCCCCTGTAGTCCCCTGCCCTTACGGCGGACCAGACGGCAAACAGCAGATCTCCAGAGTCTAAAAACTCCCTGTAGGCGAGGGTGTAGTTTCCCGAGTTGTAGGATAAAACACCCGCCTTTCTCAGGACATCCTTGAGACCAGTTACCTGGTACGCCACCCTGGATAGGACCACTCCCTTACCGCCGAGGATCCTGTAAAGGTCCTTTGCAAGGTCAGGGTCCAGAGTCTCAAGTATGGAGGCCATCCTGTAGGCCCTCCTCTTCTCACCCTCTTCTAAATAGATGACACCCATGTAGTACAGGGCTACCAGTCTGTACCTGCTTCCAGGTTCCGTGTACCTCTTTAAGATCCTGGCCGCCTCCTGGGTCTCGCCCCTGCCTATGAGTACGATCGCCCGCCTTATCTCTGTGCTTGCCCTGTAATTTTCGTTTACCATCCCCTTTACGAAGTCCTCCACGTAGGAGCAGTAGCTCAAGAACGCGGTGGTGCTGCAGTCGGGAGGGGCTACCTCCTCACCTGACCTTATTGCTATAACCTTGTCCCACAGATCGTAACCTGTCCTTTCCTCTATGCTTTCACCCATCATAAGCTTGAGTGCGTATAGAGACTCGCAGGCTGCGTCCCTGTAAGGGTGCACAGCACCGCAGGACCTTTCAAACATGCCGAGGGCTTCCTTCCACCTGTCTGTTCTGTAGTAAACGAGCCCAAGTATGTACTGAGCCTGGGGCAGGAAGGCAGACCTCTGGAGGGTCATTACGTCAAGGGCCCTGGTCTCGGCCTTCTTGAACTTACCCTTCAGGTAGTACCTAACCGCAGCCCTGTAGTAGGCCCTGTCCTTGGGTTCCCCACATCCTCTCTCCCCCTCCGGGACCCTAAGGGTGGCCTCCTCTATATCCTTAGGAGGCTCTATAAGCCTTGAACTCAGGTCAAGGTAGGCTAACTCTTCCTCTACCTGGATCCTCTCCGGAGGTAGAAGTCTTGGTTTCTCCTCCACTATACGGCCTACGACCTTTACCTTTAGGCTGAACCTCTCCCTAAGATCGCTGCCGAAGGCAAAGACCACGAGGCTAAAGAGCAAAATGGCCTTCCACATAGAGATCCCCCAGATGACAGGTTACGTTCAGCTCTCTTAGGACGGCCCTTCCTTCCTCCAGATAGACCACAGAGTAGGAGGCGTTGTCACACCCGAAGTCCCAGAAGTGGGAGAGATCTATCTCAAGAAGAGCACACAGCATACACCTTATAGGCACTGTGTGGGACACGATCCCCACCGTTTCACCCCTGTGCTTTTCCTTTATCTCCTCCAGGAAGTCGGAGACCCTCTCCAGCACATCCCTCAGGCTCTCACCTCCTTCGAACTTGGCCTTCTCTGGAGACCTGATCCAAGTCTCGAACTCTTCGGGAAACTTTCTCTTCACCTCCTCCACGAGGAGACCGGACCACCTCCCGTGGTCTATCTCCCTTATCCTCTCCTCCACGACAGGGTCTATGCCGAGGTGTGCACCCACTATCCTTGCGGTCTCGTAGGTTCTCCTGAGGGGCGATGTGTAGAGAACGTCGATGGAGTGCTTTTTAAGCTCTCTTCCGAGGAGGTCCGCCTGGGCCCTCCCCCTCTCGGTTAGGTCCGGATCCAGGAGCCCCTGGTACCTCCCCACTGGGTTCCACTCACTCTCCGCATGTCTGATCAGTATGATCTTGAGCATTTAGAGGAGATTTTATCACACCCTCTGGCCCATCCTCTCCGCTATCTCCATGAGTCTCCTTATCCTCTTCTCGGTGGAGGGGTGGGTGGAGAACAGCTCCCAGAGGCTCTCACCCTTGAGAGGGTTCTCTATAAACAGGTGGGCAGTTCCCTCGTTGACCCTCGCTGGCACCTGGGTTACGTAGTTGTGGATCTTCTCCAAGGCCCTTGCGAGTGCGAGGGGACACCCACATATGTAGGCCCCGGTCTCGTCAGCCAGGTACTCCCTGGACCTGGATATGGCCATCTGGATTATGGCTGCTATTATTGGGGTCACTATTATCAGAAGTATGCTTCCCACGAGGGCGAGGGGGTTGTTGTTCTCCTCGTCCCTTCCCCAGCCGAATATAAGTGCCCACTGGATCCAGTGGACGATCATGGAGATGGCACCCGCTATGGTCGCAGCTATGGAGGCTATGAGAACGTCCCTGTTCTTTATGTGAGCCAGCTCGTGGGCAAGGACACCTTTTAGCTCCTCCTCGTTCAGTATCTCCAGTATGCCCCTCGTCACCGCCACGGCGGCGTGGCCGGGTCCCCTTCCGGTAGCGAAAGCGTTGGGCTGTTCCATGGGGACCAGATATATCC
>WFOY01000073.1 GCA_015487835.1 Aquificaceae bacterium | reverse complement strand
CTAAGGAGCTTCTTGTCCCTCGATGGGTCCACCCTGTCGTCCCTTCCGAAGGAGACCCTCGCACACCTCACAGACCTCTGGTCAGAACCCATTATGTGGACCTTCATAGCTTCCCTCAGTAGAAGACTATCCCGGCGTAGGAGACCTTTGAGTCAGTGAGGTCCTCGTGGTAAACCCTGTAGTCCACCACCTCCCCTCCTTTTGACCCTAAAAGCCTCATGATCTCAACGAAAACGAAGTTTGTAAACTGGCCGTCTATCCTCGTCCTGTTGTCGTCACTAAGCAGAAGGTCGAAGGCCTCCTCGTTCCTAAGCTGGCAGAGGAGGTCTATGTACTCCCTGTCCCTGGAGGAGGGGTCGTAGCTGGCAGGGTCACCGAACTTCTTTCCAACGTGGCTCATGTCAACGCTCGAGATGACGAGAAGCCCCTCCGTGTCCCCTATAGCCTCCACTATCTTTACAGCACACTCCCTAAGAAAGTCTTTGTCCCCGTAGGAGACTATGATAGGCACTATCCTCGCCTGAGAGAAAAGCAGCTTCACGTATAAGGTTTGGAACTCTATGGAGTGCTCCTTCGTGTGGGATAGTATGTCAGAGTATAAGTCGTGGTCGAAGAGGCCCCTGAGCCTCTCTAAGGCCTCCCTGTCCACAGGAACCTTGCCAAGAGGGGTCTCAAAGTCAAGGGGACAGGCTGATATGGGGGTCTCGTGGAAGTAGTGGGAGACGCCGAGGATAAGGACCCTCTTTACGTAGGACCTATCTACTCTCCCGTAAACCGCCCCGTAGGTATCCCTTGCAACCCTCAGGTCCATGTGGGGAACCAGTAGGCCTTTGGGCCTCTCGTTTCCCTCACCTTTAAGGCTCTCCTCCAAGAACCTCCTCAGCTTTTCCCTATCCTCCGGGTAGGCCCCGCCCGCGTGGGCCGGCCTCCTCACACCCTCCTTGAGGATCTCCCTTTTGAGGTCCTCGAGTCTCTTCCTGAACCTGTCGCTGAGGAGGTAGAGGCCTTCATCCAGTGTATCTATTATCTTCGAGAGGTCCTCCTCTCTCAGGATCTCACCGGTTATTCTGAGGAAATCCACCTTTATGTCCTCCCTCGTCCTCGTCCCGTCCATAAGGGACATGAGGATAAGGAGTTCTCTCGTTACCACTATAGCCTGGGATACGCCGAGGGGGTCAGTTAACACGAACCTGTCACCTTGGGGGTGGACCTCAAGGTACCTTACCCTCGGCCTCTCCATCTCAGACTACTTTCTCGTATATGAGCTTGGGCTTTTGCTTACCCTTCACCGTGTCCTCGTCAACTATAACCTTGCTGACGTTTCTTAAGGAGGGTATATCGAACATTATGTCTGTCATTATCTCTTCCATTATGGCCCTGAGTCCCCTCGCTCCCGTCTTCCTCCTTATCGCCTCCCTCGCTATCTCCCTGAGGGCTTCCGGTGTGAACTCTAAGTCAACACCGTCCAAGGAGAGGAGCTTCTGGTACTGCTTCACCAGGGCGTTCTTGGGCTCGACGAGGATCCTCACAAGATCCTCCTCGCCAAGATCGCTCAAGGTAGCTATCACAGGGAGCCTACCTACGAACTCGGGGATGAGACCGTACCTTATGAGGTCGTCAGGCTCGACCAGATCTATGACGTTCTCATCCTCCCTTATCTTCTTTATGGACGACTCGAAGCCCATCGTGGACTTGCCCAGCCTGTGCTTTATTATCTCCTCAAGACCCACGAAGGCTCCCCCGCATATGAAAAGTATGTCGGTCGTGTCTATCTGGATGAACTCTTGGTGGGGGTGCTTCCTGCCTCCCTGAGGTGGAACGTTGGCCACCGTCCCCTCTATGATCTTCAGGAGGGCCTGCTGGACACCCTCTCCCGATACGTCCCTCGTTATAGAGGGGTTTATCCCTGATTTTTTGGCTATCTTGTCTATCTCGTCTATGTAAACTATGCCTTTCTGGGCAGCCTCCACATCGTAGTTACAGCTCTGGAGGAGTCTGGTGAGAACGTTCTCCACGTCCTCACCCACATAACCAGCCTCGGTGAGCGAAGTTGCGTCCGCTATGGCGAAGGGGACATCAAGGATCTTGGCTAAGGTCTTGGCGAGCAGGGTCTTTCCAGATCCTGTGGGACCTATCAGAAGTATGTTGCTCTTCTCGACCTCGACCCCCTCCAGATCCAGACCTGCCTCCTTCGCCCTTATCCTCTTGTAGTGGTTGTAAACGGCAACCGAGAGTATCTTCTTGGCCCTCTCCTGGCCTATAACGTACTCGTCCAGGATCCTCTTTATCTTGTCTGGTGTGGGCAGGTCTTCCAGATTTACCTCGAAGCTGCTCGTCTTGTGGTCCCTGACTATCCTGTGACACTTCTCCACACAGTCGTCGCATATGTGGGTGCTCGAAGGGCCCTCTATGAGCAGAAAGACCTGGTCCTCCGGCTTTCCACAGAAGGAGCACCTCTTCCTCACGCCCTTCATCTTCACCTCTTCTCGATCACCCTGTCGATCACACCGTACTCCTTAGCCTCCTCCGGGGACATAAAGTAGTCCCTCTCAACGTCCTGCTCTATCTTTTCCATAGGTTGCCCTGTGTGCTTGGCGAGTATCTCGTTCAGCATCCTCTTTATCCTCTTTATCTCCTCCGCGTGTATGATAATATCGGTCGCTTGTCCCTGGATTCCACCCATAGGCTGGTGGATCATGATCCTGGAGTGGGGTAGGGCGTACCTCTTCCCCTTAGTTCCTGCGGCGAGGAGGAGCGCTCCCATGGAGGCCGCCTGACCTATGCATATGGTAACCACGTCGGGCTTTATGTACTGCATGGTGTCGTATATGGCGAGCCCTGCGGTTACAGACCCACCGGGGGTGTTTATGTAAAGGTATATGTCCTTCTCAGGATCTTGGGACTCGAGGAAAAGGAGCTGGGCTATCGTGAGGTTCGCAACGTGGTCATCTATGGGAAACCCTAAGAGGACTATCCTGTCCTGGAGGAGCCTCGAGTATATATCGAAGGCTCTCTCCCCCCTGGGCGTTTGCTCCACGACTATGGGAACGAGCTGGTCAAGAATCTTTCTCATCCTTCTTCTCCTCCTTCTTCTCCACTTCCTTTATTTTAACCTTGCTGACTATGTCCCTTAGGGCCTTCTTCCTCAAGGCGTCTGTTCTTACCACCTCCATCAGGTTCTCCTTCTCGAAGTATTCTCTCACCTCCTCCTTGGTGGACCCTGTCTGGCGGGCGAGATCTTCCAGCTGATCCTCTATGTCTTCCTCTGTCACGCTCAGTCCATGACGTTCCGCATAGGCCTCCAGGATGTATCTCAGCTTTATGTTCGCTACAGCTTGGGGCATGAACTCCTGTGCCATAGACCTGTAATCCAGATACCTGGTATCGACCCCGTACTGCCTAAGCTCGTTCACCCTCCTCTCGACGAGGAAGGAAAGCTCTCTGTTCAGTAGGGTCTTTGGCACCTCTATCTCGTGTTCGCTCACGAGTTTGTCGGCCACGCTGTCCTCTATAACCGCCTGCTTCATCCTCTCGAAATCCTCCCTGACCTGGGCCTCTATGCTCTTCTTAGCCTCCTCCCAGTTCTCGTAGCCAAGCTCCTTGGCGAAGTCGTCCCCAAGATCGGGGAGGACCTTCTCCTTCACCTCCTTCACCTTCACCTTTATGTTGGCCCTCCCTATCTCCTTTCCTTGCTGGTCGTAAAGGGGAAGGTTCTCGAGCTCTACCGTGTCATCCACCTTCTTTCCCTTCAGGGCCTCCTCCAGTTCCTCTCTGAACATCTTCTGCCCGATTATCCCGGAGGTCTCCCCGCTTACCTTCTCCCCCTCCTCGCCCTCCTTCACCTCCTCGACTTCGTACTCTATGGTGACGAGGTCCCCTTCCTTTATCTCCCTGTCGACCGGTTCCCAAACTGCGTGTTCCTCCCTCAGCTGTTCTATACGCTTTTCGACCATCTCCTCCGAGAACTCTAACTTGGGGACCTCCACCTCCATGTTTTCTATGTCCTTCAGATCAAACTGGGGAGGCACCTCGAAGCTGACAGTGTACGTAACCTTTGGGGCTCCCTCGTCCAGCTTAACGTTCTCGAGGAATATGTCCGCCACAGGTTTTAGCTTGCTCTCCTTTATAGCGTCCTCAAGGGTTCTGTTTGCGACTTTCTTTCCCACCTCCTCCTGTATGTACTCTTTGTACTTTGCCCTTATCAGCCACAGGGGAGCTGTTCCCTTCCTGAAACCCTGTATCTGAACGTTCTTCCTCAGGTGGTCGTAAACCTCGTCGAGGGCGGACTTCACCAGATTACCTTCCACCTCAACCACCAGTGCCCGGAACAGCCCTTCTCTGCTTTCGGTCTTTACCTTCATACAGTACCTCCCAGGTTTGGTGCGGGTGGAGGGAGTCGAACCCTCACGCCCTTACGGGCACCGGATCCTAAGTCCGGCGCGTCTGCCAGT
>WFOY01000072.1 GCA_015487835.1 Aquificaceae bacterium | reverse complement strand
AGGCAGATGAGACCCCTCCCGTACTTGGCCATGAAGTTTATGGCCTCTGGGGTGACCTTCTCGGCGGCCATAACCAGATCCCCCTCGTTCTCCCTGTCAGGGTCGTCCACGACTATGACCATCTTCCCCTGTCTTATGTCCTCTATAGCCTCCTCTATGGTGTTAAACTTCAGATCCTCCATGGGTTTACCTCCCGAGGACCTCCTTTACCTTCTTGATCGCTTTGTCTATTATGCTCTCCCTGTAGGGGGACTCTTCGACCACGGTTACGGGCCTGCCCATGAAGGTGCTGGCGGCCCTGTTTATGATCTCAGGGCCCCAGTGGGTGTAGAGGTGGTCGACGAGGAGAAATATAACTGCCACATAGATAAGATACCTGAGCATAGAGATAAATATAGCCTTTCAAGGACCGGAAAACAATCAGGTGGCTTCGAGGGTTTCCTCAGGCCTCCTCGCCCTGTGGATTATTTTGGTGACGACCCACCTCTTGGTCTTGGACAGGGGCCTGGTCTCCCTGATCTCCACTATATCCCCTACCCTGCACTCGTTCCTCTCGTCGTGGGCGTGGTACTTCTTGCTCCTGACTATATGCTTTCCGTATATGGGGTGAGGTACCCTCCTGTCCACCCTGACCACAACCGTCTTGTCCATCTTGTCGGACACGACAACGCCGACGAGATGCTTCCTCCTTTCGTGCCACTTCCTCTCACCCATCAGGACTCACCTCTCATCTCCTTCTCCTTTATTATCGTCAGTGCCCTCGCTATGTCCCTTCTTAGGTTCCTTATAGCCATGGGGTTTTCAAGGCCCTGGATCTGCTTCTTGAACCTGATCTTTAGGAGTTCCATCTTCCACTCGTCCACCTTCTTTCTTAGCTCCTCCACGGAGAGCTTCCTGAGATCGGAGGCCTTCATAGCGTGAAACCTCCCGACTTTACGAGTCTTACCTTTATGGGCAGTTTGGCGGAAGCTACCCTGAAGGCTTCCTGGGCCACCTCCTCGGGGACACCTGAGAACTCGAACATTATCCTGCCAGGTTTGACCACCGCTACGAAGCCCTCGGGATCTCCTTTCCCTCCGCCCATCCTCACCTCATTGGGCTTCCTGGTGTAGGGCTTGTCGGGGAAAATCCTTATCCACACCTTGGCCCCCTTCTTCAGAGACCTCACGAGGGCTACCCTCACCGCCTCTATCTGCCTCTGGGTTATCCAGGCACGGTCGAGGGCCTGTATGCCGTACTCTCCGAAGGCTAGCCTGTTCCCCCTCAGAGACTTCCCTTTAAGGGAACCCCTCTGCTGCTTTCTGAACTTGGTCTTCCTGGGTTGCAGGAACATCTCAGCTCACCTCCTCCTTGGTGGATCCGTAGAGCTCCTCCTCTATCTTCTTCAGGATCTCCTCCTTCTCCTTCTTGGGGAGTACGTCTCCCTTGTAGATCCATACCTTGACGCTCAGTATCCCGTACTTCGTGTAGGCTGTCGCAAAGCCGTAATCTATGTCCGCCCTCAGGGTCTGGAGGGGCATGCGTCCTACAAGGAACCACTCCTTCCTCGCCAGCTCAGCCCCACCTATCCTGCCCTTGACCTGGACCTTCACACCTTTCGCCCCGGCTTTAAGGGCGTTGTCTATGGCCTTCTTCATCGCTCTCCTGTGGGAGACACGCCTCTCTATCTGGAGGGCTATGTCCTCGGCTACGAGCTGGGCGTTTATCTCGGGCACCTTCACCTCCGTCGCTGTGACGACCACCTCCTTTCCTGGGACCATCTTCTCTATGACCCTCTTGAGGTACTCGACCTCCTGTCCTTTACGGCCTATTATGATCGCTGGCCTGGCTGCGGATATCTTGACCTTTATCTTGTCCACTATCCTCTCTATCTCTATGGAGGCTATGCCCGCCACCTTGTACCTGTTCTTTATGTAATCCTTTATCTTCAGGTCCTCGTGGAGGGTTTTGGCGTACTCCCTCCTCGGTGCGTACCACTTTGAGTCCCATCCCTTTATAACCCCGAGCCTGAACCCTATAGGGTGCGTCTTCTGACCCATACTACTCCTCCTTCTCCGCTACCACTATGGTTATGTGGGAGAGCCTCTTCCTCAGAGGTGTCGCCCTCCCGTGGGCCCTCGGGATCCACTTCTTAAAGATAGGCCCCCTATCTGCCACAGCCTTCTTGATGTAGAGCCTGTCGAGGTCCAGACCCTTCTGCTCTGCGTTGGCTATGGCGCTCTTTAGGACGTTCTCAGCTATCCTCGCAGCCTTTTTAGGCATCACCTTGAGAAGGTAGAGGGCCTCTCCAACGTCCTTCCCGTGGATCTTGGATAGAACCAGCCTCGCCTTTAGGGGCGAGATCCTCGCGTATCTCAGGATCGCTATAGCCTCCTTCTCGCCGTAGCCTTCTCTCGCCATGGATCCCAACCTCACTTCTTCTTCACCACCTTGGCCGTCTTGTCAGGGTGTCCCCTGAAGGTTCTTGTGGGTGCGAACTCGCCCAGCTTGTGGCCCACCATGTCCTGGGTTATGTAAACGGGGACGAAGGTCTTTCCGTTGTGGACCGCTATGGTGTGCCCGACGAAGTCGGGTATTATCGTGGTGGACCTGGAGTAGGTCTTGACCACCTTCCTCTCACCCGTCTCGTTCATCTCCCTTATCCTCTTCCAGAGCTTGGGGTGGACCCAGGCCTTTCCGTCCACGAGGTCCCTGAACTGCTGGTAAACCTGATCGTACTTCCTTATCCTGTTTACTATGATCTCGAGGCCCTTCACCTCTCTCTCGAGGTCCGCCACCTCCCTCTCGAGGGAGGGGTCCTTTCCGCCCTTTTCTTTTATGGTCTTTAGTATCTCCTTCTTGGCTTCGAGGAAGCTCTTCCTCTCCTCGTAGTAAGCTTCTATGTCTTGGAGTCCGTACTTTCCTACCATAAAGTCGTTAGGGGCGTACCTCTTTATGGCTTCCCTCACCTTCTTGTGGAGCCTGTGGATCTTCTTGTAGAGTCTGTAGAAGGTATCGAGGTCCTCTATTAGCCTGTTCCTCTTGTTCCAGGCACCCTTGTATCCCATCAGATCGGCCTCCCGTCTCTCCTGGTTATGATGAACCTGTCGGAGTACTTCCTACCCCTTCTGGTCTTGTAGCCCTTCGTCTTCCATCCCCAGGGGGACTCTGGGTGCTTACCCCTGGTCTTCCCCTCACCACCGCCGTGGGGGTGGTCGACAGGGTTCATGGCCGTTCCCCTCGTGTGGGGTCTCCAGCCGAGCCACCTGGCTCTACCAGCCTTCCCGAGCTTTACGAGCTCGTGCTCAGCGAGACCTACCTTCCCTATGGTGGCCATGCACCTCTCGTGGATCAGCCTCACCTCTCCCGAGGGGAGCCTCACCTGGACGTAGTTTCCGGTCCTTCCCAGGATTTGGGCCTCGGTTCCGGCGGATCTGACCAGCTGACCCCCCTTGCCGGGGTGAAGCTCTATGTTGTGGATGATGGTCCCGACTGGTATGAACTTGAGGGGCATGGCGTTCCCGGGCTTTATCTCGGGAAGGGGCTTCCCCGCCATGGCGTCCTCGTAGCTTATGGACATAACCGTGTCCCCTACCTTTAGGCCCTCTGGCCAGAGTATGTACCTCTTCTCCCCGTCCGCATAATGAAGAAGGGCTATCCTCGCTGTTCTGAAGGGGTCGTACTCTATGGCAGCAACTTTAGCGGGGACCAGGCTCTTGTCCCTCTTGAAGTCTATTATCCTGTATAGCTTCTTGTGTCCTCCTCCTCTGTGCCTCGCAGTTATTTTTCCCTGCTGTCTTGATCTTCCCTTGGCCCTGTGCCACCATATGACCAGAGACTTCTCCGGTTCGGTCTTGGTTATCTCAGAAAAGTCGTAGAGGACCGCGTGCCTCGTCCCGTTCGTGACAGGCTTTAGCTTCCTCACACCCATTTCACACACCTCACTCCGCGAAGCTGAGAAGGTCTATCTTCTGGTCAGGCTCAAGGGTGACTATGGCCTTCTTCCACTTCTTCGTCCTCCCGTACTGCCTGAACCTGCCAAGGATCCTCTTCTTCTTCGGCTTCACTATCATCGTGTTCACCTTCTTGACCTTGACGCCGAAGAGTTCTTCTACCGCCCTCTTTATCTCGGACTTGGAGGCGTTGATGTCCACCTCAAAGGTGTACTTGTTGTAGTCCTCCATGAGCCTGTTGGTCTTCTCGGTTATCACAGGTCTTATGATGATCTCGTAGGGTCTCCTCTGGCTCATGTCTCCACCCTCCTGTATATGCCTTCGAGGGCGGACTT
>WFOY01000071.1 GCA_015487835.1 Aquificaceae bacterium | reverse complement strand
GAGTATCATATCCCCCTCTATCATCCTGTCCTCTCTGATCTTGTTCCTCCCTGTAATTTTAAATTTAAAGGGAAACTCTGGGTTCTTCACCCTCAGGACGGCAACGGGCATTGGGTCGTCCAGGCTCCTGACCGATATGATCAGGAAGTGGTCTTCCTTAGGGACCTTAGCTTTAAGGTCTTCCGCCACGTCCACCACACCCTTGACGAACTGATACCTGTACCTTTCCAGCTTCTTCCTACCCTCCTCGCCCCTGTACTCCTTCGGGAGTTCCTGACAGGAGAGTATCGCAAGGAAGCCGATCAGAAGGGCGACCAACCTCAAAACCTTGCCTCCTTCACGTTCTTCTTCTTCCAGTAACCTAAGGAGGTGTTGAACTCGTAGAGGGCCTTCTGGAGATTCACGAGCTCCGATATACCCTTCATGGCGAGATCCATCAGGTTGCTGAGGTCCTCCTTGGAGAAGGTGAACTCCTCGCCCATAGCTTGGACCTCCGCCAGCTTTCCCGATCCTGTCCCCACCACGTTCATGTCCACCTGGGCCATCGAGTCCTCCTCAAAGTTCAGGTCCAGCATGGGTCTCCCACCCACTATGCCCACGCTCACCGCCGCTAAGAAGTCCTTGACAGGAACGGTCGATATTATACCCTCCTCGTAGAGCTTTATTAAAGCGTCCGTCACCGCAACGAAGGCACCAGTTATGGAGGCTGTCCTCGTTCCCCCGTCAGCCTGGATCACGTCACAGTCTATCCAGATGGTCCTCTCACCGATCTTGGAAAGGTCCACAACGGTCCTCAGGGCCCTACCTATCATCCTCTGGATCTCATGGGTCCTCCCGCTTATCCTCCCCTGAACCGACTCCCTTACGTTCCTGGTCTGCGTTGCCCTGGGTAGCATGGAGTACTCAGCCGTTATCCAGCCCATACCCTTACCCTTCTGGAAAGGGGGGACCGTGTCCGTCACGGACGCCGTGCATATAACCTTGGTGTTGCCGAACTCTATCAGGCAGGACCCTTCAGGGTAGGTTAGGAAGTCCCTGACTATCCTGACAGGCCTGAGATCGTCCTCGTTCCTTCCGTCTTTCCGCATGGAGAACTATTTTAAAGGAATCTCCTCCTTGTAGTTCTCCACCCTGTTCTTACCGTTCCTCTTCGCCGCGTAGAGGGCCCTGTCCGCCTTGAGTATCAGCCTCAGGGAGTCGTCCCCGTCCTTCAGCTCGGCTACCCCGAAGCTGGCAGTTACCCTGACCTTTGTCCCCATCCCGAGGGCCTCTATGCTCCTCCTCAGCTTCTCGGCCACGGCCCTCGCTTCACTTCCGTCCGTCTCCGGAAGGAGTATCACGAACTCCTCACCTCCCCACCTGGCCACCACGTCCGCGGCCCTCAGGTTGATCTTGACTGCCTCGGCGACCCTCTTTAGAACCTTGTCCCCGAAGAGGTGTCCGTAAGTGTCGTTTATTTCCTTGAAGTTATCCAGGTCAAAGAGGATTATGGAGAGGCTCGATCCGTACCTCCTCGCCCTGTCTATCTCCCTCGCCATAACGTCCTCGAAGGCGGCCCTCGTCAGGACCCCTGTGAGGCCATCGACCCTGGCCAAGATCTCCCAGACACCCCTGTACCTTTCCGACATCCAGGCGTAGAAGTAGAAGATCACCATCACCACCATGTAGCTCAGGTAGGCGTCCAGGAGGTCCTTGTCTATGTTCATATCCCTGCTCAGCACCAGTACGGTGTGGACCCAGAGGAAACCTAAGGACCAGTAGATGCCCTTCCTCCCCTTTATGAAGAAGGCGAGGGCTGGGACCACGTTTACCCATATGAGGCTCGACTTGTCCTCGGGCAGCTCGTCGAATATGGCTATTATGAATATGCAGCTGAAGATAGCAAGGGATATAGTGGCCATAACGTCCAGGTTCCTGTACTTTTTGGCTATGAAGGGGTTTAAGAACAGGACCGTCCCGACGACAACCTCTAAGAGGGCCACGAAGACGTCCCCCTCCATGAGATCTAGGTAGGCGTACAGGAAGGAGGCAACGGATCCTATGAGGGACAGGGAGGCGAGCAGGCTGATCTTGAGGAAGGCGGTCCTGTAGAGCAAAGGGTTCGGGTGCCTCTCGGAAGGAGGTATCAGGCTGTCAATAAAGTTTACAACCCTCTCCCTCAGATCCATGGAACAATTACTTTAGATCAGTTTAAATTATTTATGATGGGTAAGAAGAGGGAAGACACCTCCCCCGAGACTCTCGAGGAGGAGGTCCAGGAGATCAGGAGGGCAGTGTTCAGGATTCTGGAGGGCCTCCTACCGCCCAAGGAGGTGAGGGAAGAGGTGATAAGGAACGTTTACAACATAGAGATCTCCTTTCTGAGGATCTTCAAGACCCTCCTCGACTACAAACTGGAGACCTTACAGCAAAAGATGGGAGGCAATAAAGGGAAGAAGAAGGCCAAGAAGATAGAGGTGGAGTAGTTCAGAACCTACCCTTTATCTCGTAACCACAGGAACCGCACGCCCCTCCCTTTAGGTTCAGCCTCGTTATCCTGTAACCTGCCCTCCCTATGACGACATCACCGCACCTCGGACAGTAGGTGCTCTCGTACCTGTTCCCGAAGAGGTTCCCTACGTAAACGTACTCGAGACCCTCCTCCTTACCTATCAGGTAGGCCCTCTCCAGGTCCTCCACAGGCGTTGGAGGGAGGTCCGTTGCCTTGTAGTGGGGGAAGAACCTGGAGAGGTGCCAGGGAACCCAGGGGGCGATCCTCTCCCCTATCCACCTCGCTATCCCCCTCACCTGGTCCTCGGTGAGAAACTTAGGGACTATGAGGGTGGTCAGCTCTATCCACTTTCCCCTCGAGAAGAGGAACTCTATGGTCTCGAGAACGGGCTGGAGCCTCCCCTTAGAGTACTTTCTGTAGGCCTCGTCCGAGAAGAACTTTAGGTCTATACTGTAAGCGTCCATGTACCTGTCTATCTCCTCGAGGGGATCGTAGTTTATGTAACCTGCGGTGACCATTATGTTAAGGAGTCCCCTCTCCTTGGCCCTTTTTGCAACGTCTATCATGTACTCCGCAAATATGGTGGGGTCCGAGTAGGAGTAGGATATGCTCCTGCATCCCGTCTCGATGGCCTTTTCCACTATGAGTTCAGGGTCCACGAAGGTCTCCTCAAAGAAGCTGTCCCTGAACACCTCCCCCTTGGGGACCTGGGATATCTCCCAGTTCTGACACCCTCTACAGTGTAGGTTGCACCCAGGCGTAGCTATCGTTAGTGTTAGGTGCCCAGGGTAGAAGTGGAAGAGGGGCTTCTTCTCGACGGGATCTATGGCGGCTGAAACGAGGGAACCGTAGGTGTAAGTGTAGAGCTTGCCCCCGTGGTTCACCCTAACCCCGCAGGAACCCACCTGACCGTCCTTCAGCTCACACCCTACGGGACAGAGGTAGCAGACCACCTTACCGTTTAGAGGCTTCCAGAACTTGGCTACGGTCTTCATCAACTTATTAATTTAGGGATAAAATACTCTCCATGAACTTTCAGGAGATCATACTCGAACTCCAGAGGTTCTGGGCCGAGAAGGGTTGTCTCATATGGCAGCCCTACGACATAGAGGTGGGAGCTGGGACCATGAACCCAGCCACCTTCCTGAAGGTCCTCGGCAGGGACCCGTGGAAGGTCGCCTACGTGGAACCCTCCAGAAGACCCCAGGACGGGAGATACGGGGAGAACCCCAACAGGCTCCAGCACTACTACCAGTTCCAGGTGATCCTAAAGCCTGCCCCCGAAGACCCCCAGGGTATATACCTGGAGAGCCTCGAAAGGTTGGGGATAGACCCTAAAAAGCACGACATCCGCTTCGTCGAGGACGACTGGGAGTCGCCGACGTTGGGGGCCTGGGGGCTGGGCTGGGAGGTCTGGCTCGACGGCATGGAGGTGACCCAGTTCACCTACTTTCAGCAGGTCGGCGGCCTCGATCTGAACCCGATCCCGGTGGAGCTCACCTATGGGCTCGAGCGGCTCTGCATGTACCTGCAGGAGGTGGACAGCGTCTACGATCTGGTCTGGACCCGTGGCCCGGACGGCCGGGCGATCAGCTACGGCGAGGTCAAGCACCAGGACGAGGTGGAGTTCTCCAAGCACAACTTCGAGCTGGCCAGCGTGGCGCTGCACCTCGACCAGTTCAATCGCTTTGAGGAGGAGG
>WFOY01000070.1 GCA_015487835.1 Aquificaceae bacterium | reverse complement strand
GTTCAGGAGACTACTCCAGATCGGTGAGGACTACTACAGGGAGAACTTAGGTAAGGGGAAGAAGGTCCAGATAGAGTTCGTGAGCGCTAACCCGACTGGACCTCTACACTTAGGTCACGGGAGGGGCGCGGTGGTGGGCGATGCCCTCGCGAGGATGCTCGAGTTCTTCGGCTTCAACGTCACGAGGGAGTACTACATAAACGACGCGGGGAGACAGGTTTACCTCCTCGGGGTGTCCGTGCTCTTCAGATATCTTGAGTCCTTCGGTGAGGAGAACTCAAGACCGGAGATAAAGGAGACCTTCGAGAGGGAGGGGTATAAAGGCGACTACGTCAGGGAGATAGCGGGTCTCGTAAAGGAAACTGTCGGTGAAGCACTCCTCACTGGCGAGGACCCTCTCACGGTAAGGGAGAAGATCCTCTCCCACTCCTTCCCCTTCCCTTTAAACTACACAGCCTCCTTCGATGGAGGGTCGGATGTGGATCTTCTCGCCTGTTTCGGTATGGACGCCCTCATGGATGAGATAAGAAGGGACCTACAAGATCTCGGTGTTCACTTCGACCTCTGGTTCAGCGAGAGGAGCCTTTACGGGGACGGGTCCGTGGAGAACGTCCTCGAGGATCTGAAGAGGAGAGGCTACCTCTACGAGAGTGAGGGTGCCCTGTGGGTGAAGACCTCCCAGTTCGACGACGACAAGGACAGGGTGGTTGTAAGGTCAGACGGGACCCACACCTACTTCGCCTCCGACATTGCCTATCACCTGAACAAGTTCAGAAGAGGCTTCGAAAAGGTCATAAACCTTTGGGGTTCGGACCACTTCGGCTACGTACCGAGGATAAGGTCGGTCCTCAAGATGCTGGAGATCCCTGAAGAGTGGCTTGAGATATACATGGTCCAGACGGTCAGGCTCTTCAGGGGAGGGAAGGAGGTCAAGATGTCGAAGAGAGCCGGGGACTTCGTTACCTTGAGGGAACTCCTCGACGAGGTTGGGCCGGATCCCATAAGGTTCATCTTTTTAACGAAAAGGAGCGACACACCCCTCGACTTCGACGTGGACAAGGTAAAGGAGAAAAGCTCCGAGAACCCTGTCTTCTACGTCCAGTACGCCCACGCGAGGATATCGGGCGTATTCAGAGAGTTCAAGGAGAGGTTCGGGAGGGACCCGGAGGAGATGGACCTTGGCAAGTACCTGGAAAACCTCACAGAAGATCAGGAGCTGAAGATCATGAAGAAAGCCCTGATGCTAAGGGACGAACTCATAGAGATAACACTTTCTAGAGATCCCCACGTGATCACCTACCTCCTCATGGACCTTGCCTCCACCTTCCACAACTACTACAACCACCACAGGGTTATAGGGAGTCCTGAGGGGATAATGGAGGGTAGGCTGGGGCTCCTCAGGGGAGTGAGGACAGCCCTCCGAGTTGGACTAAAATTAATAGGAGTAACCGCACCAGAGAGGATGTAAGGGGGAGAGATATGCAAAGACATAGGTTAGCCCTGCTCCTTGGCATACTCGTTGCTCTTGTCTTCTTCTACCTTGGGATAAACACCTGGATGGAGTCCCAGCAGATAAAGACAGCACCCCCTCCCGTGGTGAGGGCCAAACCCCCAGTACAGGTAAAACCTCCCGCCCAGCCAGTCAAACCGGTCGAGCCTCCCAAGGTGGAGGAGAAGGTGACCGTGGCTACCAACAGCCCACCCCTTGAAGAAAAGCCAAACCACCCCAAAGAACCTACCAACAAAGACGCTAACCCAAAGGATAGGGTAAATAACCCGGAGAAACCCAAAGATCAAGCTGCCGAAAAGCCTAAGGAGAAGAAACCAAAGGTGAAGGTGCAAAAACCGAAAAAAGAAGCCAAGCCTGAGAAACCCCTCAAGGACTACGTGGTCCAGATAGGAGCCTTCAAAAGCAAGGAGAACGCCCAGAAGAGGTTAAAGGAGGCTAAGGAGGACGGCTTCGACGCCTTTCTCATAGAGGAGGAGGGGCTCTACAAGGTTAGGATCAGGATAAAGGCCGAGAATTTCAGGGTAGCGATCTCTAAAGTCAGGAAGACCTTTAAGAACGCCTTTGTGGTGAGATGAGAAGACACTTTCTGCCTCTCCTCCTTGCTACGCTGGTTGCCTGTGCTCCAAAGGCGGAGAAGGAGGCCGAAAAGGAGAAGGAGTGGAGGTATCTTTACGACCTCGGAATGTCCGCATACTTTGCCAAGAACTACTCGGAGGCCATAGCCCACTTTTACAGAGCCACCAAGGTGGATCCGGAAGAGCCGAAGATATGGAACGCCCTCGGAAACACCTACATGGCAGTCGGGGAGTTCAGAAAGGCGGAGGAGTCCTTCCTAAGGGCCATACAGGTGGATCCCACCTTCTCCGAGGCAAGGATGAACCTGGGGATCCTCTACTTCAGGATGAAGG
>WFOY01000069.1 GCA_015487835.1 Aquificaceae bacterium | reverse complement strand
TCAAAACAAGCTCTTGCGCCTTACCGTCTGGAGAAGGTTGTGGGCGAGTCTGGTCGGCTCGGGGACCCTGTACTTGGAGGTTTTCAGAACCAGGTCTATAGCTGTCTTCAGGCTTATCCTGTGTCCTGTGGAAACGAATATGGGTGCCGACCCCTCCTTGGTTCTCACCACCGCACCTATCACCCTGTCCCTGTACTTTAGGTAGGAGTAGCTGCCCCTGCTCGGTCCTGGTTCCCTGTAGTAGCCGAAGAGCTTCGTCTTGGCCACGCCGACGCTCACCTCACCCGTCTCCACACCGAAGTGGGAGGCTATACCGCAGCCCCTCGGGTGGGCTATACCCTGGCCGTCTATGAAGTAAACGTCAGGCTTCACCTTGGCCTGATCGTAGATCTTAAGGAGTAGGGGCATCTCCCTGAAGGCCAGAAAGGTAGGTATGTAGGGGAAGGTCACCACGTCCTCTATGACCAGGTTATACACGGTCTTCAGGGTTCTTATGTCGATCACAACCAGGCTGGCCCAGGCCCTCGTTGGGTTCTTGTCTATGCTCTCGAAGGTAAGATCCATACCCCCTACGGTCTCAACGGTATCAAAGTCGTCCTCCTTTATGACCTTCTTGGCACACTCGATCTGGATCCTCTTTAGGTCCTCTATCCTCAGGTTTTGGGGAACACCTTCCTCACCTCTCCCCAAGGTCTAACCTCCTCGTGGACCTCCGTCTGGAACCTGTATATCTTAACATCTTCGCCCCTCCAGCAGTCGGGACCGAGACCTGCCTTCAGGCAGGTGTTTCTGAGGAACTCCTCCAGGTCCCACCCGTACCTTACAGGTACCTGCGGTAACAGTAGACCCCTTGATCTTCCCTTCTCGACAAGAAGACCGTCCCTGCCAATCCTCACCTCCTCTTCGATCCTGTCCTTTGGGACCTCCTCAGGTGGTGTGAGCAGGGAGACCTCCCAGACGATCCTGTCAAGATCCTCCCTGCGGACCGGATCGAACCTGGGATCTCTGAAGGCTGCACCGATCGACGCCTCTATGACCCCCCTCCAGAGGGGATACAGGGGATAGGGTATCCCCACACACCCCCTCAGGTCCCTCTCTGGAAAGGTTAGGAGGGTAACGAACACGCCCCTCTTCTGGGAGAACCTTTCTTTCAAGCTATCCTCCACCTCCAGGTCCTCGCCGCTGAAGACACTTATAACTGCCCGCCTACCCAGTCTGATGAGGTCAGTCATATCCTTTGAGCTCTGCATACACTTTTTCCTCCAAGTGGAAGAACTCCTTAGCTTCCTCCTCCCCGCCTTCGTGGTCGTAACCGAGGAGGTGAAGTATCCCGTGGATCAGGAGTCTCTCAACCACGTCCTCGATCGTTGTGCCCATAACCTTCGCCTGCCTCTCGGCCGTATCTATGGACACCACCACGTCCCCAAGGATCCTCCTCCCTCCCACCGTGGCATCTATCGGGAAGGAGAGGACGTCCGTTGGGGAGTCCTTTCCCCTGTAGGTTCTGTTCAGGTCCCTTATGTGGGCGTCGTCGGTTATCAGGATGCTTAGCTCGGCGTTCTCCACACCAAGGATCTCGAGGATCCTATGGACCTTCTCCTCGATCCTCCTCTTCCCTACCTTCCTCTTCCTGAGCTTTATCAGCACCTCGTTCATAGGCTTCGTAAGCCTCTATTATCTTCGCCACTATCGGGTGTCTGACCACATCCTCCTGGGAGAACCACACGAAGGCTATGCCCTCTATACCCCTCAGGATCCTAAGAGCCTCAAGAAGGCCAGAGTGTTCCTTTTTGGGAAGGTCTATCTGGGTTATGTCACCTGTAACGACGACCTTGGACCCGAAGCCTATCCTCGTGAGGAACATCTTCATCTGTTCCCTAGTGGCGTTCTGGGCTTCGTCGAGGATGATAAAGGCGTCGTTCAGGGTTCTCCCCCTCATGAAGGCCAAAGGTGCTATCTCTATTATGTTCCTCTCCAACATGTAGGCCGCCTTGTCGTAATCCACCATATCGTAGAGGGCGTCGTAGAGGGGTCTGAGATACGGATCCACCTTCTCGGCTATGGTTCCAGGAAGGAAGCCGAGCTTTTCACCCGCCTCCACCGCAGGTCTCGTTAGGATGATCTTGTTAACCTTCTGGTCCTTGAGGTGGGCCAAGGCCATGGCCATGGCGAGGTAGGTCTTTCCGGTTCCTGCGGGACCGACACCGAAGACTATCTCGTTGGATCTTATAGCTTCCACGTATCTCCGTTGGGTCGGGGTCTTGGGGACTATGGCCTTCTTCCTGTGGGTTACGAGGATTATCTCCTCCTCGGCCAGATCCTTGGACTCTACCTTGCTGAGGTAGTCCTTGGCGTAATCCCTGACCTCCTTAGCAGTCATGTTTTCCCTGTCCAACCTCGACAGGACCGCTCTTATGAAGGATACGAACCTCCTTACCTTCTCCTCCTCACCCTTGATTATCAGCTCCGTTCCCCTCGGAACTATGCGGACATCGAAAACTTTGGAGAAGTACTTGACGTTCTCATCACCTCTGCCGACGATGGCGTAGAATTTTTCGTCGTACCTTCCGAGGTCTACGATCTCTTCAGTCAGCGTCCTGTCGATCATTCCCTTGACTTGTAACCAGGTTACAATAAATATAAGATTTCACATGGGAATTACAAGCAGACAGGAGGAAAGGCCATGGGATACATGATAAGGACCGCTCTGCTCCTCGGACTGCTCACAGGGATACTGATCTTCTTAGGAAACGTTGTTGCGGGAAAGACAGGTATGCTGATAGCCTTCGTGATAGCAGCCCTCATGAACTTCTTCTCCTACTGGTTCTCGGACAAGATAGTCCTCTCCATGTACGGTGCAAGGGAGATAAGCTACGAGGAGGCCCCGTGGCTCCACAGGATCGTTGAGGACCTCGCGAGGAGGGCCAACATACCCAAGCCCAGGATATACCTGGTCCCCATGGAACAGCCCAACGCCTTCGCTACCGGAAGGGGACCTGGCCACGCCGCCGTGGCGGTGACGAGGGGCATCCTGGAAATACTGAACGAGGAGGAGC
>WFOY01000068.1 GCA_015487835.1 Aquificaceae bacterium | reverse complement strand
TGGGGGAGCACATGGTGAACCTGCCTCTTCTTAAGTACTACCTATCCGCTGGGGGCGTTTACTTAGGGACGGTCCTCATCTGGTATGTATCTCTCGCTCCTCTTCTCCTTAGGAGACTGCGCTACGTTCTTCTGTACCTGCTTCTCTTCCTGCTTCCCGTACCCTTCGTCAGGTTCGATCCCCACCTGCCCCCTGAGGACATAACTATTGCCCTTGTCCAGACCAACGTCCCCGAGGAGGTGAAGTTAAACAGGGAGCTGTTCAGAAAGGACCTCCCCAGGCTGTGGAGGCTCCTCGAGGAGGCAGAGTCCCAAAGCCCAGACCTCATACTGCTACCTGAGTCCGCCTTTCCCTTCTTCGCAGGCGATCTCTACGACCAGGGTAGGAGGCTACTGGAGGCCTCCAAGAGGTCTTCGGTGGTGGTCGGTCTTGTGGACATAAGGATAAAGGGATCTGACGTGCTCCCCTACAACTCGGTCTTCGCCCTGAGGGGCGGTGAGGTGGTGGACTTCTACGACAAGGTCAGGCTCCTACCCTTCGGTGAGTACGTGCCTTTCCCCTTTGGCTTCGTCAAGGAAATATTCGGTGCTATAGGAGGTATAGACTACACACCCGGTAAGGATCTGGACTGCCTCGACCTGGACGGTCTTAAGCTGGGGACCCCGATCTGCTTCGAGGTGTCCTACTTCTCGCTTGTTAAGAGGATCGCCTCCTGCGCTGACCTCATAGCTGTCCTCACCAACGACGGCTGGTTCAGGGACTCGGACGGAACCTTTCAGCACCTCAGACAGGCCAGGGTGAGAGCTGTGGAAAATAGGAGGTTTCTCATCTGGGTTAACAACACGGGACCCTCCGCGGTTATATCCCCTGAAGGCGAGATCCTTGCGGAGATACCCTACGGGAGGGAGGGTGTCCTTACCTTCAGGATCAGGAGTAAACCCTGAGACACCTCTCCACACCTTCCACAGTCTTTATGGACCTCAGGATCCTGAGGAGATGTTTCCTGTCGGTAACGTCTATGGTGAACTCCATTATAGCCTCCTCACCCGTTGTCTTTGTGACCGCCTCCCAAATGTTGGAGTCGTTCTCCGCTATCTTGCTCGTTATCTCAGAGAGTATGCCTATCCTGTCCTTGGCTCTTACCCTTATCCTCGTTCTGAACTTGCCAGAAGGCTTCCACTTTACCTTGAGCACCTTCTCGGGAAAGTTCTCCATGAGATACTTGAGGTTGGAGCAGTTCTTCTCGTGGAGGACTATGCCCTTACCCCTGGTCACAACGCCGTAGACCTCGTCCCCCGGAACAGGATTGCAGCACTTACCGAGGTCGTAAAGAACGCTCCCCAGATCTTCCACCGAGACCTCCCCCTTACCTTCAGGAACCTCCCTCCTTGTCTTCTCTCTCTTCTTGGGTGATATGAGGGATATGACCCTCTCTATGGGTATCCTGCCGCTCCCGAGAGCTATCAGGAGGTCCTCCTCGTCCTTTATCCTGACCTTGGTCCTCAGCTTCTTTATCAGATCCTCGGTGGAGAGGTTGGTGTGGTCCCTCACCTTCTCGAGGATCCTCCTACCCTCGTTCAGGAACCTCTCCCTCTCCATCTGCTTTATGAACTGCTTTATCTTGCTCTTCGCCTTTCCCGTGACCACGAACTTGAGCCAGTCTGGGTTGGGCTTCTTGGTGGGGCTGGTTATGATCTCCACCTGGTCACCGCTCCTCAGCCTGTAGTTAAGCGGGACTATCCTCCCGTTCACCTTGGCACCCGCACAGTGGTTCCCTATCTCTGTGTGTATGTGGTAGGCGAAATCGACGGGTGTGGCACCCGCTGGGAGGACGACGAGGTCCCCCTTGGGCGTGAACACGAAGACCTCCTCCGAGAAGAGCTCCCTCTTTATGTTGTCGAGGACCTCGGCTGGGTTCCTGCTCCCCTGTATGTTCTCAACCAGATCCCTCAGCCAGGAGAATATCTCCTCCCCTTCTGCCCTCTCCTTCCCCTCCTTGTAGGCCCAGTGGGCCGCTATACCCTTCTCGGCTCTCAGGTGCATCTCCTCTGTCCTTATCTGGAACTCCACCATCCTCCCCTTTGGAGCTACCACCGTCGTGTGGAGGGACTGGTAGAGGTTTGGCTTTGGCAGGGATATGTAGTCCTTGAATTTACCTGGAACTGGCTTGAACACGCTGTGGATTATGCCGAGGACCGTGTAGCAGTCTGGAACGGTTCTGACTATTATCCTGACGCCAAGTATGTCATGGACCTCCTCCAGCTTTATGTTCTTCCTAATGGTCTTCTGCCATATGCTGTAGAGGTGTTTGGGCCTGTAGGAGATCTCAGCCCTTATCCCCGCCCTGGAGAGGTCCTCCTTCACCCTGGGGATCACGAACTTCTTGAGGTAGGCCTCTAAGTCCTCGAGGGACTGGCTCACGAACTTCCTCACCTTTTCGTACTCTTTTGGGTAGAGGTGTTTGAAGGCAAGGTCTTCGAGCTCCCTCTTTATCTCCCATATACCGAGCCTGTGGGCTATGGGGGCATAGACCTCCAAGGTCTCCTCCGCTATCCTTATCCTCTTCTCCCTGCTGAGATAACCCAGGGTCCTCATGTTGTGGAGCCTGTCAGCCAGCTTCACTATGACCACCCTTATGTCCTTGGCGGTCGCTATTATCAGCTTCCTGAAGTTCTCCGCCTGGGCCTCCCTCAGGTTCCTGAAGTTTATCCTCCCTATCTTGGTAACACCCTCCACTATGTTGGCTATCTCCTCACCGAAGGCGTCCTTCAGTTCCTCGTAGGTTGTGTCCGTGTCCTCCAGAACGTCGTGGAGGAGTCCCGCCGAGACCGTGACCGCGTCCATCCTGAGATCGGAGAGGATCTTCGCCACGTTCAGTGAGTGGGTTATGTAGGGATCGCCCGACTTCCTCTTCTGGCCCTCGTGTTTTTCCAGAGAGAACTCAAAGGCTTTCCTTATGAGTTCTTGGTCCTCTGGATACGCCTTCAGGATGTCCTCTAAAATTTCGGAAATCTTGAGATCCTTAACAGCCATTAGAATAAATATAAGCTCAACAAAGGGGAGGAAAGATGTTGCTGGATAAGTTCCTCGGTTTTATGTCCAACAACATAGGCATCGACTTGGGAACAGCCAACACGGCAGTTTACATGCAGGGAAAGGGTATAGTCATGTACGAGCCCTCCATAGTCGCCATCGATGTCAAGACGAGGAAGGTCCTGGCTGTGGGGAGGGAGGCAAAGGAGATGGTGGGGAAGACCCCAGAGAACATCCAGGCGATAAGGCCCTTAAGGGACGGTGTGATAACCGACTTCGAGGTCACCCAGATAATGCTCTCCTACTTCATAAGGAGGGCCCTCGGAAACACCCTCTTCAAGCCAAAGCCGAGGGTGGTCATAGGCGTCCCTACGGGCATAACCCCCGTCGAGAAGAGGGCCGTGATAGACGCTGCGAAGAGTGCGGGGGCGAGGGAGGTTTACCTGATGGCCGAACCGATGGCGGCCGCCATAGGTGCCGACCTCCCAGTCGACGAACCCGTGGGCAACATGGTTGTCGATATAGGCGGAGGAACTACCGAGATAGCTGTGATATCCCTGGCTGGCATAGTTGTCTCCAACTCCCTCAGGATAGCCGGGGACGAGATGAACGAGGCCATAATCCAGTACATAAAGAGACAGTTCCACATACTCATAGGCGAGCAGTCCGCGGAGAGGATAAAGATAGAGCTGGGAAGCGCCGTAATGGAGGAGGAGGAGCGGGAGACGGAGATAACGGGAAGGGACATGACGGGCCTCCCCAAGACCATAAGGATAACCAACCACAACATAACGGAGGCCTTAGAGGACACCATAAACTCGATAATAAACGCCATAAGGGTAACGCTGGAGAGGACACCTCCCGAGCTCGCGGCGGACATAGCGGACAGGGGCATAGTCCTCGCGGGAGGAGGGTCCCTCCTAAAGAACATGGACAGGAGGATCCAGATAGAGACGGGTATAAAGGCCCACTACTGCGAGGAGCCTCTCATAGCGGTCGCGAGAGGTGTCGGTAAGGTGCTGGACAACCTTGAGCTTATAAGGAGAATCTCTATGGAATGAAGGGGGGAAGGTTTCACCTGATAACCTTCGGGGCTGTGGTGATCGGCCTCACGATCCTGTTCACCGATCTGTCCAAGTTCTCTTACGTCAGGGCTGTGGTCATGGTCTTCAACACCGCCATATCCCCAGTCCTGAACCTTAAAGAGAGGATCCTCACCCAGACCGAGGAGAAGATAGATACCTACTTCAGGCTCGTGGACGTTAAGAAGGAGAACCTGGACCTCAAGAGGAGGATCCAGAGCCTTATGCTCCTTGAGGTGGAGCTAAGATCCTGCCAGAGGGACCTCCAGACACTCAGGGAACTGATCAGGATATCCAAAACCTTCTCGAGACTCGATTACGCGATCTCAAGGGTGATCTACTACGACCCCTCTGGGTTCGATCTCTTCCTCATAGTTGAAGGGGGTAAGGACAGGAACTTTAAGGAGAGGGACCTGGTGGTCACCCAGAAGGAGGTGGTGGGCTTCGTGGAGGCCGTTTTCGGTTCCACCAGCAGGGTTGTCACCCCCTTCAGTGCGAACTTCTCCTGCACCGTAGTCCTCTCAGGGAGCGGGAAGAGGTACATATACAGAGGAGGCTACCCTTTGGGGGACCTACTCCACGTTAAGGTGGAGGACAAGGTGAAGGAGGGTGACAGGGTGATCCTCATAGACACCGAGGGCAGAGTCCCCCCCTTCCCCTTGGGTGTTGTGGAACAGGTGAGGAGAGGTAAGGACCCCTTCTTCAAGGAGGTCAAGGTAAGACCCCTCGTAGACCCTCGGAGGATAGACTACCTCTTCATCATAAGGAGGCGGGATTGAGGTATCTGGTCCTCGTGGTCTTCCTCGTCTTCGTCCAGACCTCCTTCCTCCAGGTTTTCTTCAAACCCGGTTTCATCGCCCCAGACCTCCTACTCGTGGCGCTCCTAACAAGGGCCTACGTTACAGGTAGGGATGCAGTCCTCTGGGCCATCTTCGGCGGTTCTCTCCTGGACATAATGACGGACACACTCGGCCTCAACCTCGCCCTCGAACCCCTCGCCGTGTACCTGTTTATACTTCTTAACGAGAAGATCTTCTTCAAAACCTGGCTGACCTACATGCTCGGGGCAGGCCTGTCCTTCCTGGTAAAGAAGGTTCTCTCCCTGATTGTTATGAAGATCAAGTTCTCCTTTTCCTTCTCTCTGGTCTCGCTGGTCCTGGCCCTTGTAGTGGAGATCCTGATCGCAACGGCTGTGTACTTCGCATACCTTAAGAGGAAGGAATGAGCAGGAGGAAGTTCTTAGTATTCCTGACCCTGTTGGTAGGTATCTTCTTGGTAATAGTGATCAGGCTGGTCCAGGTCCAGATCTTAAGGGGAGACATGTACAGGAAGCTCTCGAAGAGGAACTACCTGAGGGTAAGGAACATATATCCACCGAGGGGCGAGATCTACGACAGGAACGGGGTCAGGCTGGCCTACGATGAGCCCAGGTACGTCCTCACCCTCGACTATATGAGGCTATCCAAAGAGGACCTGGATCTCCTGAGGAGATCTGTCAAGGAGGTCTTTAACATAGACCTGGACAGGGTAATAGAGAAGAACAGGAACGGTCCGGACCCGATCAGGGTAAAGGAGGACCTCACCGAGGAGGAGATAGAGAGGTTCTACGCAAACAGTTACAGGCTACCCGGCCTGTTCATAGAGGTGGTCCCCAAGAGGGTCTACCCCTTGGGAAAGACTGCCTGCCACGTGATCGGCTACGTGGGCTATCCGAGCAGGGATGAGATCTCAAGGTTTAAGGGCAGGATAGCCCCCAAGAGCTTCGTCGGCAAGGCGGGTATAGAGAGGAGCATGGACACGGTCCTCCTCGGTGAGCTGGGAAGGGAGGAGATCATGATAAACGCCTTAGGGAAGGTGATAAGGACCCTCAGCAGAAAGGACCCTGTGAAGGGAAACTCCCTGGTCCTCACCATAGACGTGAGGTTCCAGAGGATCGTGGAGCAGGTCTTCTACGAGTCGGGTCAGCCTGCTGGAGCTGTCGTCCTTATGAACGCCAAAACTGGAGAGATCCTGGCCCTCGCCAGCTTCCCAGGGTACGACCCGAACAGGGTTTACGAGAACTGGAGTAGGATAACAAAGAACAAGCTAAAGCCCATGTTCAACAGGGCTACCGGGGGAAGATATCCTCCCGCCTCCGTCCTGAAGGTACCTATATCCTATGCTATCTTGGAGACCAAGATCGGGTCCGCCTGGGACAAGGTTCTTTGCACGGGTAGCTTCTTCCTCGGCGACAGGAGGTTCTTCTGCTGGAACGTTTACGGCCACGGATCCGTGAACCTGATAAAGGCCCTCCAGGACTCCTGCGACATCTACTACTACCACTACGGCTACGAGATAGGACCCTCCACGATAATCAGGTACGCGAGGAAGTTCGGCTACGGTGAAAAGATACCCTTAGAGATCCCCGTAAAGAGAGGCTTCCTGCCCACACCCGAGTGGAAGAGGAGGAGG
>WFOY01000067.1 GCA_015487835.1 Aquificaceae bacterium | reverse complement strand
GTATGGTATAAGGGCTATACCTACAGTTATCCTCTTTAAAAACGGGGAGGTTGTGGACACAAGGATAGGCGTACAGCCCAAGGACGCCCTAAAGCAGATGGTGATGAGCCATATATCCTAAAATATCCCTCCCCTGAGAGGATATTAATATATAGTTATGGAAATACAAACTGCATGGGATACTCTGATCGAAGCCTCAAGATACATGTTCAGAGGACCCACGGGGAGGGAGATAGCCCTGTTCTTCTTGATCTTAGGGATAACCCTCGCCGTGATCTCGATCCCCTACATATGGGGAAAGGTGTCGAGGATGAAGGAGGTGGAGAGGTCCTTCTTCCAGCGGGGGAGGTCGCTGGGTCTCACCGAGGAGGAGATAAGACTGCTCTGGTCCTACGCCAGGAAGTTCCCCTACGACCCCCAGATGATATACGAGAACAAGACCCTCTTCGAGAAGGTGGTCTCCAGGGTGGTCCACGAGAACCTGGCGGGTGTAAGGCTCATACCCTCCATAAGGGCTAAGCTAAGGTTCGATACGCTGCCCTGGTTCATACCCATAACGAACACGAGGGACATAGACCTCTACCAGACCGGGAAGATCGACGTGGACGGTGTCTACGTAGACGCCGCCGTATGGGACAAGACGGAGACCGAGCTCCACATCGTCGTCCTCGGACCGCTCCCGAGGGCTGTGAGGGTGGGCGAGAGGATAAAGTTCCATTTCATAAGGGAGAACGAGGGGAGGTACAGCTTCGAGAGCATGGTCAAGGACAAGTACACGGAGGGTGACAGGCTCGTCCTCGTCTTTGAGCACACCGAGCAGCTCCACAGGGTCCAGCTAAGGGAGAGCCTCAGGTGGAAGGTGAACGTTCCGGTCGAGTTCGCCGTGGTGAGCGATGTGACCGAGGAGGCCGTCCAGAACGCCAGCTTCATGACGGGCAGGATAGAGGACATAAGCACCAAGGGTGTGAGGATATGCACAGAGAGCCTCTTAAAGCCCAAGGAGGGAGAGTACGTTATCATGAACTTCTCCATAGGGAACCACAGGTTCGAGAACCTGGTAGGCCAGATCGTAAACGTGAGGGTCCTCCAGACCCAGACCTGCATGGGTATAAGGTTCCTGAAGATATCGAGGCAGGAGGAGAAGGTCATAGACAAGTACATAATGGACGAGCAGAGAAAGCTTATAAAGGCCTACAAGGTAGGGGAGACGGAGTAAGATATAACTTCCCCGATGGACAACAGGGTCGTCATAGTCGGAAGACCCAACGTGGGAAAGTCCTCCCTCTTCAACAGGATAGTGGGGAGGAGAAAGACCATAGTGGAGGACGTACCTGGGGTCACCAGGGACGCGGTGGAGGCCAAGGCAGATTGGAAGGGAAAAGAGTTTGTGATCGTTGACACGGGAGGCCTCCTACCTAAGGCGGAGGACGATATACTGAGGTCCATAAAGGAGACCATAGAGAGGGAGATAGGGAGGGCTGACCTTATACTCTTTGTGGTGGACGGGAGGGAGGGACCCACGCCCCTCGACCAGGAGATAGCTAAGGCACTTTACCCTATCAAGGAAAAGGTCCTCCTGGTGGTAAACAAGGTGGACACGCCGAAAGAGGAGTCCTCCGTTTACGAGTTTTACTCCCTGGGTTTTGAGAGGGTCTTTCCCATCTCAGCCGTTCACGGTAGGGGTGTGGGTGACCTCCTCGACGAGGTGGTATCGAGGCTGGGTCGGGAGAGGGTGAGTCTGAAGTACGAGGGGATAAGGATCTCCTTCGTGGGTAGGCCGAACGTGGGGAAGTCCTCCCTCATAAACGCTATACTCAAGGAGGAGAGGGTTATAGTGTCCCCCGTAGCTGGGACCACGAGGGACGCGGTTGAGATACCCTTCAGCTGGAAGGGGAGGGAGTTCGTCTTAGTGGACACCGCTGGGGTGAGGAGGCCCTCGAGGGTGAGGTACGGCGTAGAGTTCTTCTCGGTGGGGAGGACTATAAGGGCCGTAGAGGACTCGGACGTGGTATGCCTCATGATAGACGCCTCAGAAGGTGTGACCAGACAGGACAAGAGGTTGGGGGGTCTGATAGAGAGGAGGTTCAGGGGGTGTGTGATAGTTGCGAACAAGATGGATCTCTGTGCCTACACGGAGGCGGAGGTGGAGTCCTTCATAAGGAGGGAACTCTTCTTCCTTGACTACGCACCCGTAGCCTTCACCGTGGCAACCGAGGGGAAGGGCGTTGAGTCGGTCCTCGAAAAGTCCATCCTCGTTTACCAGGACTTCTCAAGGGTTCACAAGACCTCCTTCGTGAACAGGGCGGTCGCCAAGATCCTCAAGGAAAAGCCACCCCCACACCATAAGGGGAAGGAGGTGAAGGTTTACTACGCCTTCCAGGAGAGTTCAAGGCCCCCCACGATAGTCCTAATAACCAACGAGCCTGAGGGGTGGAAGGAGAGCTACAGGAGGTTCTTCATAAGGAGGCTGAGGGACCTCCTCAACCTAAGACACACCCCCGTTAAGCTTGTCCTCAGAGGCAGGGATTAGTTACTGGATCAGGGTCTTTAGATCGTCGAGGGACCTCGGCAGGCCGACCACGTACCTCCCGTTCATGCCTATCAGGGTGGGCGTGCCCGTTATGCCTATTTCCTCCATGAGCTTCACGTTGGCCTCTATGGCCCGTTTGCCCTCCTCACAGAGGTTCTTTGTGTTCTTGTAGGTGTGCATATCGTCGTAACCCCTCTTGTCGCATACCATAGCTATGGATTTGTCCTTGGCTTTGGGGTGTATGGGTAGGGGATAGAGGATGACCTTTATCTGGACCTTGTTCTTCGTTGCCCAATCTTTTAGGACCGGGGAAAGCCTCCTGCAGAAGGGACAGTCCGGGTCTGATATGTAGTAGATGTACTTTTCCCCCTCACCGTAGGTCATGTTCACATGGTTCTCCAGCTTGGTGAGGACGTCCTTTGACACGGTCATGTACTGCTTGGCCGTCTTCTCGGTGAGGTTCTCCTTGGTCTCTATGTTGAAGAGGTTACCGACTATTATGTGCCTCCCCTCCGAGTTCGTGTAGATCACAACAGGCTTTAGGCCCACCTTCACGACCACCTCGCAGATCTCACCCATGCCCTCGGCGGGCTTCACACTCTCTACGGTGAACTCCCTTGTGATCAGCTTGCTCAGGTTCGCCTTCATAGCCTCCTTGGTCGGGCACTGGGCCTGGACCTTACAGGAGTAAAGCACCGGTAAAGCAAGCAGTGGTAGAAGCAAGATCTTGATCGACCTCATAATCCAAAACCTCCCCTTCTAATTATACAGTCCCCTCCTCCCTGATCTCCGACCTTTGGAGTATGTACTCCTTCCTGAGGATGGCACGGTTTAGGGCGTCTATGTAGGCTTTTACGCTCGCCTTTATTATGTCCGTGTCCACACCCCTTCCCGACGCCTGGACACCCTCCAGGTCGAGGACAACCCTCGCCTCCGCCTGGGCGTCCGTGTTGGGTGTCAGGGCCTTTATAGAGTAGTCAAGGAGCTTCGCGTTCATGCCGAGGGCCTTCTGAATGGCCTTTATGGTGGCGTCCACGGGGCCGTTTCCGGTTTCTGTGGCGGTCCTCTCCTCACCCTTGAAGACGAGCTTTACCGTCGCCGTGGGCAGTATGTTGTCCCCCGTCTGGACCTGAAAGTGTTTAACCTCGACGGGTTCGCTGTCCTCAACCCTCATAAACTCCTGGTATATGAGGGCCTCCACGTCCTCGTCGTAGATCTCCTTCTTCCTGTCTGCCAAGGCTTTTAGCTTCTCAAAGACCCTGTTGACGTCCTCCTCCGTGTACTGTATGCCGTACTCATCCAGCTTCTTCTTTAGGGCGTGCCTCCCGGAGTGCTTACCGAGAACTATCCTGCTCGTAGGAAAGCCCACGTCCTCGGGGTTCATGATCTCGTAGGTGAGCCTGTGACTGAGAACACCGTGCTGGTGTATGCCGGACTCATGGGCGAAGGCGTTGTCCCCCACTATAGCCTTGTTCCTGGGGACGAAGGAACCCGTTATCATACAGAGGAGCCTGGAGGTCTTGTATATCTCCTTGGTGTTCACATCAGTGTAGAGATCACCGAAGAAGTCCTTTCTGACCTTCAGGGCCATGACGATCTCCTCTAAGGCTGCGTTGCCAGCCCTCTCGCCTATGCCGTTTACGGTGCACTCCACCTGTCTGGCCCCGTATCTCACCGCTGTTAGGGAGTTGGCCACCGCAAGGCCAAGGTCGTCATGACAGTGGACGCTCAGGATAACCTTGTCTATGTTCGGGACGTTGTTGACTATGTCCTCTATGAGCTTACCGAACTCTTCGGGTATGGCGTAGCCTACTGTATCGGGGATGTTTATAACCGTGGCACCTGCGTTTATGGCGGTCTCTATCACCCTGTACAGGAACTCCCGGTCACTCCTGGTGGCGTCCTCACAGGAGAACTCAACATCGTCGGTGAACTTCCTCGCATAGGAGACTGCCCTTTTTGCTCTCTCCAGAACCTCCTCGGGACTCATCCTTAGCTTGTACCTCATGTGGATCTCGGAGGTGGCTATGAAGGTGTGTATCCGTTTCCTCTCAGCGGGCTGGAGGGCTTCAGCCGCAGCCTCTATGTCCTTCTCAAGGGCCCTTGAGAGGGAGCATATCACAGGTCCTTTGACCTCCTGGGCTATCCTTCTCACCGCCTCGAAGTCTCCTTTGGAAGCGGCGGCAAAACCAGCCTCTATGACGTCCACACCGAGCCTGGCGATCTGGTGAGCCATCTGGAGTTTCTCCTCTGTGGTCATAGAAAAGCCTGGGGCCTGCTCTCCGTCCCTCAGCGTGGTGTCGAATATGTAGACCTTATCTCCCATTACCAACCTCCTAATTGAAAATTATTCTCAATTATGTGCCTGTCAAGGGAGGTTTTATCAACGGGTTTCCTTTGCAGAGACCTTTTCGAGGAGGATCTTCTTGACTATAGCGTGGAAGGTCTCCACCACACCCTTTCCTTCCACAGCTACCGCCTCTACGTACTCCGTGTCCCAAGGGTTACAGACAGGCTGGAGCTCTTCAACGGGTACGGCGTCCGGAAGATCTCTCTTGTTGTACTGGACCACGACGGGCAGGGAGTAAAGGTCAAAGCCCTGTTCCTTGAGAACTGCTGCCGTTTCCCTCAGCACTAAGAAGTTTATGTTCTCCCTGTCCCTCGCACTGTCGACCACAAAGACGAGACCGTCCACACCCTTCATTATGACCTTCCTCAAGGGGTGGAGCCTGAACTGTCCCGGTGTGGTAAGGACCTTTATGTCTATGTCCTGACCCTCTATGTTGAAGGAACTGAGAAACATCTCCACGAAAAGGGTCCTGTTCTCATCGGTTTCCATAGAGATGTAGTCACCCTTGGTGACCCCCTTCTCCCTCAGACGCTCATAGAGGACCTTGACGTTGGTGCTCTTCCCAGCCAGCGAAGCCCCGAAGTAAACTACCTTCAGCTTCATGGCGTCCCAAGTATCCTGTTCAGCTTCTCTTCTATAGCTTCGGGTGATAGCTTCAGAAGTTTAGAGGGTTTAGGCCTGACCGTGGAGAATATCCTGGTCAGATCCTCGGCGAGCTCCTTCAGGAACAGCCTCACCGTTCCCAGGGCGACGCTCTTGGGGCAGAGGACTCCAACTAGGAACCTGTCACCTACCGCCTTGACCACCACGTTCTGCTTCTTGCTCTCGTACTGGATGGCGTCGAGGAGGTCCTCGTGGGAGACCATCTTGGCCATCTCGAAGGCGGCACCGAATATACCGCTTATGATGCTCGCGAGGAACTCGGCCTGGGTCTCGTCCAGGTTCTTTCCGTAGAAGGATATAATCCTACCGGCATCGTCGGATAGGATCACCAGGTCGGCGTCCGTTCTGGAGACGAAGGTCTTCAGGGCGTTTATTAGCTGTTTTTCTGTTTCCTCGTCTATCTCGTACTGGATCACGTCGAGTTCCATCCTTCCCTCCTCTTGCTATAAAATGATAAACCCTACCTTCATGTTCTCAACCCCTACTTGAGGAGGTCCATGACCTTCTTGATGCTCACCCTCATCCTCTCGAAGGCCTCGGCCAGCCTACCTATCTCGTCTTTGGAGGTTATCGGTATCCTCTGGTCTACCTCTCCCATACTGATCCTCTCCGTATGCTCTATGAGCGTGTTTATGGGTTCTTCAACGTACCTCTTGAATATCATATAGCTGACGAAGAAGCTGATCACAACACCCACGAATATGAACATGAGTATGTAAACACCCAGCTGTTTGTAGGCCTCTATAACAGGCGTGAGGTCGTAACCGAGTATCAATAGACCTATGTTCCTCTTGGAGAAGTCGAATATGGGTTTCGCCATGACCGCGTAGTTCTCCTTTATGACGACCGTGTTTGGCCTCTGGGTTGCCGATAGCAGTATGTCCCTTAGTATGGGGTTTGTCTCGTAGTAGAGGAAGTAATCCCCCACCTTCTCGGCCTTGGCTGCCCATTCGGAGTGGGCTGCGGCCCTTCTCGTTATGAGGACTATGCTGTCCATACCAGTAAGGTCCTTCAGCTCGTCCAGGATCGGGTTGAAGGGAGTTATCAGCTCAACGGCTCCCAGATACCTGTCGCCGTCCACTATGGGAACAGCTCCCGTGACGATGGTCCTCCTGAGACCCACCTCTATACCCTTCTGGGGAGACCTCCTCTGAGCCACGGTGACTATGATGCGCCTGAACTTGGAGACGTCTATCCCGAACCTCTCAGGGTTCCAGCTCCTGAAGAAGGATATGGCGAGCGGCTCGAGGAAGTGAAGTCTGAGGTCGTAAACACCGGTCAGTATCTCCAGATCGGACCTCACCTTAACGTACTTGTAGAGCAACCTCCTGTTCTTGGTGGCGAAGGCCCTCTTGACCACAGGATCCAGGCTGACCAGGTAGGCTACCGACAGGCCTGCCCTCTCCCTAACCTTGACCTGCTCTAAGAACAGCTTGTAGCCGTTGTTGAGTATGTCCTCGGCCTGCTTCCTCATCTGGCCCTGGATGAGCAGGTAGCTGATCGCTCCCACCGAACCTATGAGCAGAAACAGTATCACCACGTTCGGAACGACGAATTTCTCTATAAGAGACGCGTTCCTGAAGTACCTACCAACCATCCCAGACCCCCTTTTAGATCATATCGGGTGATACCTCCCGAATTTTTTCCAGGAACTCCCTCCTCATGTCCTCCTCCGGGATCTCGTCCCTGAGCCTCGGTATCAGGGTCTTAAGCTGTGCCTTCGTCAGGGAACCCTCCTTGAACCCCATCTCGGTTAGTATCCTCGTCCAGAGGATCCTGCCCACGGGACCCACCTTCTTTATGAACTCGGACCTCACCGTGTCCACAACCTCAGGGGGGACCTCGTCCTCGGTCGTCTCCGTGGCAGCGATCTCAAAGGATACCTCCACGGGGCTGATCTTCTCGACCAAGGTTATCTCGTACAGCTTTATCTTTCTCTCCGGCATGTTCTCCACCTTTACCGAGATCCTCTTCCTTGCGTCCTCGTCGTAAACGAGAAAGCCCTTCTCCTTGAGGATCCTCTCCACCTTCTGGCCCCTGAAGAAGAGGTCGTACCTGAAGATGCCTTCGCTCTCCACCATGACGAGGGCGTCCTTTTTGTTGCCGGTTACGAAGTCCTCGGCCTCCTGGTAGGTCATAAAGACCGTGTCTGAGGGATGTACGTTTCCCCTGTGCATAGACACAAGGAAGTTCAGGATCTCGGGTTCAACGGCGTACATAGATATGTAGCTCCTTGAAGGCGTGAGGTTCACGTTTATGTAGGCTACGGCCTCATCACCGTAGCTCCCGTTACCTCCGAACACACCAACAGGCTGGCCTCCACTGAAGACCACCATACCTATCAGGTCCTCCTCGGTGTACAGGGCTACGTAACCTGTGAGGTGGCTCCTCTCGGCAAGGGCGATCCCCTTGTTTAGATCCAGGAAGTTCAGGGACACGGGCTCCTGGGTCAGTGTTCCGTAAGGGAAGAACACAAGGGAACCCTCCCTGTCAGGGTAGTGTTTGTACTCCAAGAAACCTACCAGGTCGTCCATCGTGGTCTCCACAAGGGTCGCTGTCCCCTCCTTCCCCTTGATCGAGAAGGATCCCGGGTCTCCTATGAGCCTCTTCCCATCTATGCTAAGAGCTACGGACCTCCTCGGTTCCCCCTCCACGAACACCAGATAGTCCTCACTGTCCCAGTAAACTATCCTCAGAAAGCCTGTCACCCCCCTTCGCTTAGCGTCATCTAAGATGTTCTGGAGGTTGATGACGTTGATGTCAAGGTCTCTGAATAGGATCCTCTTCAGCATACCGTTACCTCATATATTAATTTTCGGATCTCAGATCTTCACCTTACAGGAGTCGCAAAGATCACAGATGGTGCACCTATCACATCTTGGGTCCCTGGCGGTGCAGACAGACTTGCCGTGGTTCAGGATCAGAAAGGAGAACTTCGTCCACAGATCCTCGGGAACTACCTCTCTGAGGTCGAACTCGACCCTGTCGGGATCATTCTCTTTAGTCAGACCTATCCTCTGGGAAACCCTGAGCACGTGCCTGTCCACTATTATGGCCGGTAGGCCGTAGGATCCACCTATGACCATGTTGGCGGTCTTCCTGCCCACGCCTGGGAGTTTCGTCATCTCCTCGACGGTTTTTGGGACCTCCCCACCGAACTCCTTTACCAGGACCTCACAGCAGCTCTTGAGGAGCTTCGCCTTCCTCCTGTAGAAGTTTATGCTCCTTATATCTTTCTCTATTTGGTCAAGAGGTGCACGGACTACGGACTCGGGGTCCGGATACTTCTCGAATAAGGCTTTTCTGATCGAGTTCACCTTTTTGTCCGACTCCTGGGCCGCCAGGATAGCCTCCACGAGGAGCTGGAAGGCGTTGTCGTATTCGAGCTCAAGGCGTGCGTCAGGGTACTCCCTCTCGAGTCTTCTGACTATCTCCAGTACCCTTTCCCTCAGATCCCCAGATCCTTCATTATGCTTGCCACGTGACCCTTCGCCTTTACGTTGTACCATGCCCTCTCTATCCTCCCCTCACTATCTATCAGAAAGGTGGACCTGATTATGCCCTTGGTTACCTTGCCGTACATCTTCTTCTCTCCGTAAGCTCCGTAAGCCTCGGCAACCTTCTTGTCCGGATCGCTCAGAAGGATGAAGTTGAGGCCGTACTTCTCCCTGAACCTCCTGTGGGACTCGAGGCTGTCGGGGCTAACACCCACCACACGGTAGCCCTTGCTTGCAAGCAGGTTCAGGTTGTCCCTGAAGTCACAGGCCTCGGTGGTGCAGCCGGGGGTGTCGTCCTTGGGGTAGAAGTAGAGTATGACCTTGCTACCGAGGAGGTCCTTCAGGCAGAACTCACCTTCCTGACCCTTCTCGTCTATACCTTTGAGGCAGAAGTCAGGAGCCTTGTCCCCTTCCTTCAGCATCCCTATCCCCCTTGGGAGGTTTACCATTAATTATATGCCCGAGTTCAGGTTCAAGTCCGAGCTTTGGACAGCCCAGTACACAGGCATAAAGGCGATCACCTTAGGCACGTTCCTCAAGGCCCTGAAAGAGGTGGACGACGACACCATATACTACCACCTCTACAGGAATATGTTCGAGTACCACTTCCTACCTACGGACTACTGGAACAGCTTCTCTTACTGGTTCGCTGAGAACGGTTACCCGGTCCTGGCGGAGAAGTTCTCGGCCTTAGATCTTTTAGAGTGCGTCTGTATATCCGATATAAGGGATGAGATGGTCAGGATCCTGGAAAGGGAGGGCCACTCCTTCGACAAGATCTGCAAGCCCTTTTACTTTATCAGGGCTGTGAGGAAGGTCGTGGACCTTGGCTTAGTTGCAAGGGACCTGAAGGAACTTAGGGAGGGAATAGAGAGGGTGGGGATCCACTCCCTCTTTTACCACATAGTTACCTCCAGGCTCGTCCACTGCTCACCGCTCAACGATTTCTCCAGGTGGCTCACGGAGATAGGTGAGGTGAAGAAGGCCGAGGAGGTGAACAGGATCGATCTCATGTCGGTGAGCCTGTATCAGCTGAAGGACAGGCTTATAAACATTTTGGAGACTTAGCATGATCGAGGAGTACGCCAAGTACGTGGACAGCGGCACCTTGAAGGAGCTAGAGATCATAGCCAAGGATCTTAGGGGCATAAAGGTGCTTCACGTGAACTCCACCAAGGTGGGTGGGGGTGTCGCCGAGATACTGCACAGGCTCGT
>WFOY01000066.1 GCA_015487835.1 Aquificaceae bacterium | reverse complement strand
GTCCAGAACACAGAGGGCGTGTTCGGTGTTTACGACCTACCCCCTGAGGTGGTCTACAACCAGATAAAGGTGGTGGTCGAGGACATAGGGGTTGACTCGGCTAAGACGGGCATGCTCTCCAACACCGAGATAGTCCTTGCGGTGGCAAGGGCGGTGAGGGACCTCAGGATACCCAACCTGGTCGTTGACCCCGTATTCAGATCCAAGAGCGGGGACCCCCTCCTGAGGGATGAGAGCGTGGAGGTCCTCGTTAGGGAGATATTCCCCTTAGCCCTGGTCGTGACACCGAACGTTCCCGAGGCCGAGGTGATCTGCGGGGACAGGATCAGAAAGCTGAGGGACATGGAGCTGTGCGCCAAGAAGATCTTAGAGTTAGGCCCTAAGGCGGTCGTTATAAAAGGAGGTCACCTTGAGACCGAGAAGGCCATAGACCTCTTCTACGAAGGAGGCACCGAGTTCCACTACTTCGTGGACGACCGTGTAAAGACCAAGAACACCCACGGTACAGGGTGCACGTTCTCCTCAGCCATCTGTGCCCTCTTAGCGAGGGGAGAGGACCTAAAGACAGCCATCAGAAAGGCGAAGGACTACGTGAGAACTGCCATGGAGAGAAACCCAGGCCTCGGAAGGGGTCACGGACCCCTCAACCACATGTGGAACCTGAGACCTTGCGTGGAAGAGTTCTTGCGTTCCTGATACTTCTTGTCTCCTTAAGTTTAGCGGCTGCGTTCCCCTCCTTGGGAGTTCTCCCTGCCCTGGTTATGGCCTCCCCTTTGGCCTTTATGGATCTCAAACACCTCGGCTTCAGAAACTTCAGGGCTGGTGTCCAGGCGGGGTTGGTCTTTCTAATCCCAGGTTTGATCCTTTACCCCCAGGGTCTTTTCCAGAACGTCTCCATCGCCCTCGTTGAGGAGGTCTTCTTCAGAGGCTACCTTATGCCCTGTTTCGGGAACCTGGTGACCTCGGCGCTATTCACCCTGGCCCATCTTGTCGTGAAGCCCAACTTCGGGTCCTTACTCGTCCTCTTCCCTTCCCTCCTCCTCGGCTACCTGTATCTCAGGACGGGATCACTCCTTGCCCCTATACTCGCCCACGCAGGTATGAACCTCCTATTCCTTTGGTCCGTAGAGGAGTTCCCTGATCTTCACCGTCTCCTCCAGACTGATCTGGCCTGGGGCTAAGGCCTCCCCCAAGGAGGCGTAGGTGATCAGGGAACCGAAGACAAAACCAGCTATCCTGGAGACCTTTCCCTTGTCCCCCATAGCTATCAGGATCTTTTCCCCCCGCTCCTGGGAGGCCACGCAGAGGAGCCTGGCCACGTCCTCATAGGAGTTTGCCATGACCGCGATCTTCGGTATCCCCCCGTACCTGACACCCTCCCTTACTATCTCCCTTATAACCCAGCTCGGGGGTGTCCCGCTGAAGTCGTGGAAGGAGATTATTAACCTCCCGCCCTTCTCTGACACAATATCCCTCACAGGCACTATCAGATCCCTCGAGGACAACTCCACGTCCACGAAGTCGGACTCAGGACCCACCTTCTCGAAGATCTCCCTCCTGTTACTCACCTCCCTTCCCCCCTCCTCGGGGGACCTTACGGTGAGTATGGTCTTCAGCCCCACCTCCTTTGCCGTTCTGAGGAGGTCGAGAACGTAACCGACCTCCGTCCTCCTGAACTGGTCGACCCTCAGCTCCACCAGGTCCGCACCCTTCTCCTTGGCCTCCTTAACTTTTTCCCTGAAACCTACGTCGGTGAGGGGCACAGCTATGAGCATACACTTATTATATGAAGAGGATCGCCCTCACAGGGAACCTGGGGTCGGGCAAGTCCACAGTGGGCAGGATGCTGGAGGACCTCGGAGGAGTGGTTATAGACGCCGACAGGATAATCCACAGCTTCTACAAAAAGGGCCACCCAGTCCTCAGTGAGGTTGTGGATCTCCTCGGAGAGGAGATACTGGACGAGGAGGGAAACGGGGACAGGAAGAAGATAGCCAGCGTAGTATTCAGGGACCCCGAGAAGCTGAGGGGCCTTGAGGAGATAACCCACAGGGCCCTCTACGAAGAGCTGGAGAGGATCTACGCTGGTCTGCCTGAGGACTCCATAGTCTTCGTGGAGGCAGCCCTGCTCATAGAGAAGGGAACGTACAAGAACTACGATAGAACTGTCGTCGTGTACGCCCCCTACGAGGTATGCAGGGATAGGGCCCTCAGAAAGGGCATGTCCGAGGAGGAGTTTGAAAGTAGGTGGAGGTTCCAGATGTCTCCCGAGGAGAAGGTCAAGGTGGCCGACTACGTCATCGACAACTCGGGCGGTCTTGAGGAGACCAGGAGGCAGGTGAGGGAGGTCTTCGAGTCCATAAGGAGGGACCCTTGAAGGTGCTGATAACTGGACCACCTGGCGTTGGCAAGACCACCCTCGTGAAGAGAATAGTCGATAAACTCGGGGAGAGGGCCACCGGTTTCTGGACAGAGGAGGTAAGGGACAGGGAGACGGGCAGGAGGAGGGGCTTCAGAATAGTCACAACGGAGGGTAAAAGGAAGACCTTTGCCAGCAGAACCTTCACCTCAAAACACCTCGTGGGTTCCTACGGTGTGAACGTGCGTTACTTCGAGGAGCTTGCCATCCCGATCCTGGAGAAAGCCCTAAGGGAGAAGGACCGTGTGGTCGTGATAGACGAGATAGGGAAGATGGAACTCTTCTCAAAACCCTTCAGGGATCTGGTGAGGAGGATCATATACGACCCCAGGCTTAAGGTCATAGCCACCATACCTATAAGGGATGTCCATCCCCTGGTGGCCGAGATAAGGAGGATCCCAGGATCCGTCCTCATAGAACTCACTAAAGAGAACAGAGATTTCATGGACGAGGAGATCCTGAAGCTGATTTAGGACTTTCTGGTGATTTTTAAATTAACGTTAAATAATACTCTTGTATTAACGTGTTCAAGTATCTAAGCTAAACCTTATGAGGGAGACGCTGAAGGTAGAGGGTATGTCCTGCGTTAACTGTGCCAGGACCATAAGCATCACCCTGAGCAAAAAGGAGGGTGTAAAGAAGGTCGATGTCTCCTTCGATCTGGGGAAGGTGTCTGTCGAGTTCGACGAGTCCAAGATCTCAAGAGAGGACATAGTTAGAACCATAGAGGCCCTCGGTTACAGGGTGGTGGAGGAGGAAGCTGGAAGGCACGACCTTCATGTGATCCTGTTCTCTGGTCTCGCTTCGCTGATAATACTCATCCTGCTGATCGTGCAGGTTCCCTTTGGGATTTACGTCCAGCTTGTCCTGTCCACAGCCGTCCAGATCCTGGGAGGCTGGACCTTCTATAAGGGGGCATACCACTCCCTCAGAAGCGGTGTTGCGGGGATGGACGTCCTCGTCGCCCTTGGCACATCGGGAGCTTACCTTTACAGCCTCCTCACCCTGGTGGGCCTTATCCCGGGATCGCCCTTCTTCGAGACCAACGCCCTGCTTATAACCTTCGTGAGGGGAGGCAGGCTAATAGAGGACAGGTCGAGGAGGAAGGCCACATCGCTCCTCAAGAGACTCATAGGCGTGCAGCACTCGGAGGTAACCGTTCTCGAAAGCGGCAGTGAAGTCAAGAAGCCTGCGAGGGAGGTGAGGAAGGGCGAGACCCTCCTATTCAGAACTGGAGACATGGTCCTCCTCGATGGAAAGGTTGTTAGGGGTTCGGCCTACGTGAGCGAGTCCGT
>WFOY01000065.1 GCA_015487835.1 Aquificaceae bacterium | reverse complement strand
CCTACAGGTCAGGAGGTAGGGAGGTCCACATAGTCGGGGGCATACCAGCCCACTGGGATTACGGTAAGTATGTCCAGATCGTAAGGGAGATAAAGTCCAGGTTCCCCGAGGTGGTGGTCAAGGCCTGGACCGCCGTGGAGATACACCACATGGCCAAGATATCTGGTAAGAGCTACTTGGAGGTCCTGAAGGACCTGAAGGAGGCGGGGCTGGACGCTATACCTGGAGGCGGTGCGGAGATATTCTCGGAGAGGGTAAGAAGGATAATAGCACCCTACAAGGCTACGGCGGAGGAGTACCTCGAGGTCCACAGGACCGCCCACAGGATCGGGATACCCACGAACGCTACCATGCTCTACGGGCACGTGGAAACCTTAGAGGAGAGGGTAGAGCACATGTCCAGGATAAGGGATCTCCAGGATGAGACGGGGGGCTTCCAGGTGTTCATACCCCTCGCTTACTGGCCCGAGGGGACCCGTCTCGGAGGCAGGAGGACATCCCCGATAGACGACCTCAAGACCATAGCGGTCTCGAGGATATTCCTCGACAACTTCGACCACATAAAGGCCTACTGGGTAACACTGGGTGAGAGGATCGCCCAGATAGCCCTAAACTTCGGAGCGGACGACGTAGACGGTACCATAGAGGAGGAGAGGATAGTCCACGCCGCGGGCACAAGGTCCGCTTACGGGCACTCTGCCCAGAAACTGATAAACCTAATAAGGAAGGCGGGGAAGGTGCCCGTGGAGAGGGACACCTTTTACAGGGTGGTCAGGGTTTACGATACGGACGCCTGCGGTGATCCCGCCTCCTCCTGAACGCTGAACCAGGCTACTATAAGCACCACAAGACCTGCGAGGAGGATCAGACCACCCAGCAGAACGATCATAAGGATCTCACCTACGAGGAAAAGTATCCCCCCTATCCTGAACAGGTTTACACCGCTCTTCTCGCTCATAAGTTTGTTCGCCTTGTACCAGAACCAGGCGGCAGCCACACCTATCACCCAGGACAGGAACATGATCAGGAAGCCTGCACCTCCGACGAACATACCCGTCTTCTCACCTGCGAACATGGCTGCGAGGCCCACCGTCATAGCTCCCCCAGCTATCATCATCACCAGCCAGGAGACGATCAGCAGGGCAACCGCTATAAGGGTGTTCTTCTTTATACCCTCCTCCCCGTACTCCTCGGAGGCTTTAAAGTAGCCAATGAGTGCTAAGATCCATCCCACCAGGGCTATCACCCAGAGGAACGGCACGAGAAAGCTCAGTATCCCTCCCACTAAGGCTATGACCAGTCCCCAGCCTCCTATCTGCTTAGTTTGCCTGCTCATCTTCTCCACCTCCCTTTACTTCCTCTCCATAGGATAACACCTAAGCAACTCAGCTTGCAAAAATTAAAAGATCTGTTAAATTGGAGTGAGCACGAAATTAAGGAGGAGGAGATGCACTTTCAATTCGGTCAGCTGAGAGAGGAGATCCAGAAGGCCCTTAAGGAGATGGGCTTCGTGAAGCCGACACCCATCCAGGAGGTTGCTATACCTCTCGCCCTCGAAGGTGGGGACGTGCTGATACAGGCGAGAACAGGCACGGGAAAGACGGGGGCCTTCGCGATCCCGATACTGGAGAGGATAGGTCAGGACGAGAGAGCCCTTGTACTGGCCCCCACGAGGGAGCTCGTGATCCAGCTGAGGGACCACATGAGGGATATGGCAAGGTTCTTGGACGTTAGCATCTTTGCCTTCTACGGTGGCAAGCCTGTGGCCAGGGACCTTCACATCCTGTCCACGAGGACACCCAAGGTTATCATCGGGACACCAGGAAGGATCAAGGACCTGATAAACAGAGGTGTCCTCAAGCTCGAAAGGGTGAGGTATCTCGTGCTCGATGAGATGGACGTGATGCTCGACATGGGCTTCAGGGAGGACATAGACTGGATAGTATCGAGGATCCCGAAGGACAGGCAGACCTTCCTGGTCTCAGCCACCGTTCCCGAGGAGATAAAGGAGGTGGCGGCCAGGTATATGAGGGAGGGTTTCGATCACGTGAGCGCGGACTCGGAGGAGATGAGACCCAGGATAAACGAGATAGTTCTCAGCCTAAGGGACGAGAGGCAGAAGATCTACGAACTTGAGAAGATCCTCAGGGAGAACCAGGACAGGAAGATTCTGGTCTTCGTG
>WFOY01000064.1 GCA_015487835.1 Aquificaceae bacterium | reverse complement strand
TGCCGAGACCTCCCGCGTGCTTCGAGATCTGGGCGGCCTTCTGTACGTTGTCGAAGATGTCGTAGAGGTCGTCGTCTACGGTGAGGACGAAGCAGGAGGAGAGCTGGGTTATGGGTCTCCTCGCGTTCATGAGGGTGGGAGTCGCCACCGTGACGAGGTGCTGAGAGAGAAGGTCGTAGAACTCCTTGGCCCACCTTAACCTCTCCTCCTTCTTCTCAGGTATAGCCAGGGTCATGGCTATCAGGAGGTACATCTCCTGGGGAAGCTCTATGACCCTTCCCTCCTCGTCCCTCACGAGATACCTGTCCGCGAGGATCTTTATGCCTGTGTAGTTGAAGTTGAGGTCTCGCTCAGGCTTTATGTACCTCGCGAGATCCCTTATCTCCTCCTCCGTGTAGTTTTCCAATAGGTACTCCCCGTATATGCCAGCCTCCACGTACTTTTTGAGGAAGTCGTAGAAGCCCTCCACGTTGTAGGGTCTGTATTCTTTGGATAGCTCGTCCTTCACCTCGTAACCCCTTATGTGGGCCACCTTCTTGTAGAGGTCGTAAAGGAGGAGCCTTGCCGCTGCGAACTGCCAGTCGGGTTTCTCAGGTGATACCTTCTCGGCGGCGGTCCTTATGAGAACCGCCTGTATCTCCTCGGTGGTTATCCCGTCCCTGAACTGGATCTGGGCGTCCGCCTCCAGCTCGAGGGGGTCCACGTTCAGACCCTTGAAGGCGAACTCGAGTGCTATCCTTATCTTATTTATGTCAAGCCTTTCCCTCTTTCCGCTCCTCTTTATTACCTCCATGGCGATCCCCTCCATCAAGGTTATTCTACGCCCCTGAAAGGGGTATAGGCGACCTTCTATATCGTTGTCTGGGCAGGATATTTTAGCCCGAAACCCAAGTACTTGATAGGGATATCTAAACGTACACCTTCCTCCTCCTGAACATCACGAAGGCTATCACCTCGGCGACCGCCCTGTAGAACTCGGGGGGTATCTCCTCCCCGATCCTCACGGCAGGGTATAAAGCCCTCGCCAGATCCTCCCTCCTCACCACGGGAACCTCGTGTCTCTCGGCCACCTCCACTATCCTCTCAGCTACTGTTCCCTTACCCTTAGCTACGACGATCGGTGCCCTGTCCTTCTCAGGGTCGTATCTCAGGGCTATGGCTATGTGGACAGGGTTCGTGATCACCACGCTCGCCCTCGGGACCTCCGCCATCATTCTGCCCCTTGCCATCTCCCTCATCCTCGCCCTTATCCTTGCCTTTACCTCTGGGTGACCTTCGAGCTGCTTTAGCTCTTCCTTCACCTCCTGACGGGACATCCTTATCCTCCTCTCGTACTCCCACCTCTTGTAGGCAAAGTCCAGAAGGGCTATCAGGAAGGCGACCACACCCAGGACGAGGACCACCTTAAACATCAAGCTCACCAGGAAGAGGACTCCTTCCACTATGGGAACCTGGGCGGACCCGAGTATTAAACCTACGCTCTCCTTCACGAGGAACAGGGCAACCCCGAAGAGGAGCAGGGCCTTCAGGGAGTTCTTGGACAGCTCGAAGAGGGTGGTGAGCGAAAACATCCGTTTGAGGCCCTCCACGGGGTTTAGCCTCTCCCATTTGAACTGGAGAGGTTTGAAGGTGAATATGAACCCGAACTGGGCGACGTGGGCCGCTATCACCACCACAACCGTTATAACGAAGAAGGGGACGAGGACCTTTACGGTGTTCAGGAAGCTGTCCCTCAGGACCCCACCCGCCTGGAGGGAGAACTCGAAGGGCCTGAGACCAGAAACGGAGAGCAGAAACCCTACCACCTCTTTGAATATCAAGGCCCCCGTGAAGAAGAGGACAACAGAGGCTGTGAGGACCGTGAGGGAGGTAGCTATCTCTACGCTCTTCGCTACGTTCCCCTCCTCCCTCAGCTTCCTCCTCCTATAAGGCGTAGCCCTCTCCGTCTTGTTCTCCTGGGCCATGGACTTTTAAATATATCCCTAACGCGCCGAGCTAACAAACCTAAGGAACTCCAGCATGTGGTCCCTCATGTACCCAGTCAGGATGAGGCCTACAACAGGCAGGGATATCATGAAGACGATGAGGCCCACGGCTATCTGGAGCGGCAGGCCCACCATGAATACGTTTATCTGAGGTATGAACCTGTTCACAACGGCGAGTATGACGTTCGTGACCAGGGCTGCTATGAGTACGGGGAGTGCCACCTTCACGCCCATCGAGAAGCTCTCGTAGAAGAACCTGAGGAAGACCTCACCGTCCAAGGAGTATAGGTCGAAGGACCCAGGAGGCACCCTCTCCAGGCTCTTCGCAAGGCCCAAAAAGACCGCTTCGGCCCCACCGAGGGTCAGAAAAAGGGTAGATGCGATGAGTGTTGAGAAGCCTGCCATCACCGTAGCCTGGGGTTGCTGGGGCAGGAACATGGTGAGAAAACCAAGACCTGTGTGGACGGCCACGATCTCCCCCGCTACGAACACCGCGTCGAAGAGGAGTCTCAAGAGAAACCCAGCGGTGAAGCCGAAGAGGACCTCGTGGACCCCTAAGGAGATTATCTCGGGTAGGGACGTGGTCCTCACAGGATCCACATCGGCGAAGAAGAGAAGAAGGAAGGCCATACCGAGGGACAGGTACACCCTCACAAAACCAGGGATAAAGAAGGTACCGAAGGCGGGGACCATGACCACGAAGGAAAATACCCTAAGGGTGAGCAGCATCAGGGTGATCACAGTTTCAGTATCAAGAACTATCATCTTATCCAGAGGGGTATGTTTACGAATATCTCTCTGGTGAAGTCCGTTATCTTCGTCATCATCCAGCCTCCTAGGACGAAGACGGTGACCATGGCAGCGACTATCTTGGGTATGTAAGCGAGGGTCATCTCTTGGATCTGGGTGGCTGCCTGAAATACGCTCACCACGAGACCGACCACGAAGGTGGCCATGAGGACAGGCATGGCAAGAACTATGGCCATCTCTAAAGCCTTCTGACCTATGGACAGAACGAAATCAGGGCTCATCACCCACCTCCTACATGTAGCTCCTCACAAGGGAAAGGACCACAAGCTCCCACCCGTTCGCAAGGACGAAGAGCATTATCTTAAAGGGCAGGGATATGAGCTGGGGAGGGATCATTATTATGCCCATGGAGATCAGGATCGAGGCGACCACTATGTCAACTATCAGGAAGGGTATGTATATCAGGAAGACTATCTCGAAGGCTGTGGTGAGCTCGCTCACCATGAAGGCCGGGATCAGGACACTCAGGGGAACGTCCTGGGGGCTTTTGATCTCCTTACGATCCTCAGGACTAAGCCCTGCAACCTCTAAGAATATCTCCATAGTGTCCTTCCTCGTGTGCCTTGCCATGAACTCCTTCATAGTTCCCGAGACCCTGCTGAAGAACTCCCTGTCGTCTATCTCCTCCTTTATGTAAGGCTGGAGGGCCTCCGCGTTTATCTCCTCGAAGACAGGCTTCATTATGAAGAATGTGAGGAAGAGAGCCAAAGATATTATCACCTGGTTCGGGGGAACCTGAGGTACCCCTATAGCTTGTCTTAGGACCGACAGGACGACGACTATCCTCACGAAGGAGGTGGTCATTATAAGGATTGAGGGGGCAAGGGCAAGGACGGTGAGTAGTATAAGTAACCTTACCGAGGTCGCCAGGTCCCCTTCACCCACCCTTATCTCAACGGGTGGGATCGCCCTCTCCTGGGCTAGGACCACCCCTCCCAGGGCCAGAATCAGGAGGAGAACCATCTTCCCTATATATTACATCAGCGCCCTTCTCACTAACGCAGAGTATAAAGGTCTTTCCCCTTATCTCAAGCTCCACGATCAGCACGCCCTTCGACAGGGGAACCACCTTCCTGACCTCGAAGTGCCCTTCTTTGCCGAAGCCTTTAACACCGAAGAAGAACTTCTTTATAACATAGGGAAGGACCAGAACGAGAACTATAAGGACAACACCCAGGGAGACGAGAAGCTTTACCAGATACTGGGCGAGGTCCATCACTCAGCCTGAACGACGAACTCTGTAAAGTAAACGTTCCTCACACCACCCTGAACGAGTATGGTGTTTACCCTCTTGATGATCTCAAGCTTTAGCTGTTCCCTACCTTCAGGGGATCTAAGCTCCCTGGAGGTCTTGTTGGAGAGGATCTCTATGATGGCGTCCCTTATTATAGGCTCCCTCTTCTGAACCTCCATGACTACCTCAGGAGCGGACACCTCCATGGTGACCGACACCCTGGCGTACATGGTTAGCTCAGGATCGGCGAGGTTCACTATGAAGGCAGGCTCGAGCTTGTACATGATCCCTACCGCCTCGGGGGCCACGGTGGGTTTTGGAGCCTCTTCCTTCTTCTCCTCCTTCTTCACAAAGAGGAAGTAGTAAGCCCCTCCACCCCCTCCTGCTAAAAGTATGAGGAGAAGGAGGAGCGCAAGGAGGAGCTTGCCCTTGCCTCCGCCGGCTCTCTCGGCAGCCTCTTGCGCCTCCCTCTCCTCGTCAGCCATGGCTCTGATTATCTAACGAGGTTAACCGTCTCGTCAAGTATCGTGTTCGCCGTCGTTATCACCCTTGCGTTCGCCTGGTAAGCCCTCTGGGCGGTTATCAGGTTTATGAACTCCCTCGCTATGTCCACGTTCGACATCTCCAGCATACCGGAACGCACCTTCTCCGCCCCTCCTGCTAATAATATAGTTGGTGTCGTTATGGATGTGTATAGGTTGGCTCCCTTTTTGGTAAGCTCCTCAGGATCCGTGAAAACCGCAAGGGCCACCCTGTAAAGGGGCAGGGACTTACCGTTGGAGTAAACGCCCACAACGGACCCGTCCTCCGAGAGGACGTAAACGTCTATGAGGTCTCCTTTGGAGTAGCCGTTCTGCTCCATGGTTATCACGAAGTCGGCGGCGAACTGGTTCACGTAGGAGTTCTGGATTAGGGTCGTGTTCGTGTCCGAAGCGGGCTCGTCCCCTATCATCAGGATCATCCCCTGGGTGTTGGTGAGGCCCTCCACGGGACTCCCAAGCTGCCCTCCGGAGGAGGTGTCGAGGGTAAGTACTGTTCCGTTGGCATCCACGGGTGTGTTCGCCGTATCGAATAGCTGGAGGAAGAAGTATTTAGTATCACCCAGTGTTACGTTTTGAAAGCCGGGGTTGGCTGCGAGGGTTGTGGACTCGTCTATCTTACCAGTGGTGGGATCGAAGAAGAGGGTTACGAAGTAGAAGGTGCCGCTTGCGGAAGTTTCAGACCCGGCGGCATAAGCCGGAGCTATCAGGTTGTCCAGAACGCCGTCTTCGTTGTAGTCGGTGAGGATGAATATCCTCCACTCGTTGGTTGCCACCTTTTTGAAGTAAACATCCACTTGGAAGGCCTCTCCTAAGGAGTCGTATATGGTTAGTGTGTACTTGTTGTTGTAGGTGGTAGTGTCGAGGGGGTTGAATGGGTTTGTGGGGGGTATGGCCTCCGCGTTCAGGTTCGTGGGCTGGAGGAAGCTGACCTGCCCCGTAGGGTTGGGGGAGAGCTGCTGTTCAACCCTTATGTTCTCTAAGCCTGTCCCGACCACTTCCCCCTTCTCGTTCAGCCTGAAACCTTGAAGGAAGAAACCCCCTGAGTTTACCATATAACCATCCCTCGATAGCCTGAACTGACCATCCCTAGTGTAAAAGAAGGCCCCTGTGATCGGATCCTTGAGGATGAAAAGACCCCTTCCCTGTATGGCGAGGTCAGTGTTTATGCCAGTCTGCTTGAAGTTACCTATGGTCCATATCTTCTGGGTGCTGTCCACTATGACTCCTGCACCGAAGGTGGTGGACTTTAAGGTTCCTGTGACCACGTTGAGGCCTATGTTCACCTGGGAGATAACGTCCTGGAACAGAGGTCTCTGAGCTTTAAAGCCAACAGTGTTGACGTTAGCCATGTTGTCGGAGGTCAGATCGATCCAGAACCTTGAAGCGTCCAGGCCCGTGACCGCGTTGAAGAAGCTCCTCAGCATAGCTCATCCCCCCGAGTAGATGATCTGAGAGGCGGGGACCTGTCTCCCGGAGAGTAGGTCGATCATCAGGTCCCCATTCACTATCCCCGCAGCCTTAACGGAGTCTTTGAAGCCAAGATCCCACCCCGTAGTTAACTCGAAGTCCCCCTTAAAGACCTTTACCATAAACTGACCCTTTGGAAGACCTGAGATGTCTATGGGGTTGAGTCCCCTCTGGAGGTCCATGGGTATCTCCTTCACCAGGTCCTCCCCGTCGTATATGCGGACCTTGACCCCCTCCACCCTCTCTCCCGACAGTATGTAATACTCGCCACCCTTCAGGGTGTCTATAGTGTCCGTCCTGAACACGAAGGACTTACCTATCAGGTTTATGGACTGGAGGAAGGTCATCTGGTTAAACCAGGCGGTCAGGCTGTCCAGAAACTGTTTCATGTCCGTGTAGAACTTTATCTGGTTAAGCCTGACCGTGTCCTCTATGGCTTTAGATACGTCGTTCTGCCTGAAGGGGTCCTGGAACCTCAGGGTCTCTAAGTATATCCTCATGAAGTCCTCAGCCGATAGGTTGTCGAAGGACTGGACGTAGTCGGGACCCACCACCTTGGGCTGGGGAGGCTGGATGTCGTACCTCGTCTCCACGTGGCCCATTACTTCTCCCCCTGCTTTCTCTTCAGCTCCTCGGCGAGCACCTCGGCGAAGCTCTTGCTCACAGGCTTACCCTCCTTCCTGGCGAGGGCACCCTTCAGGTCGTAGATCCTCTTCTCCTTTCTGAGGACGACCTCGTTCTCCTTCACCTCCACCTTGAGTATGTCTCCCTCCTTCACGCCTATCTTCTTCCTCACCTCGCTCGGAAGAGCTATAAGCCCTCTCGCCATAACCTTCACTATCTCGTCCATGGCTATATATAAATATCGGCAGGTTTCAAATTTTTTTCAACCTCAAACTCAAAACTGAATGTTGACATCTTGCTATGTTTGATAAAATTAAGTATCATGAAATTTCTGGACACGTCCGTTCTCTTAGAGTTCTTTTCAGGATCCGAGGAGGAGATAGATAGGATAGACCTCCTCTTCAGGGATCTGGAGAAGCAGAAGGAGAAGCTCCTCGTAACCGAGGAGGTTATCGTTGAGCTGGTCTACTTCCTGGAACAGGTGCAGGGCTGGGAGAGGGAGGTTGTCTCGGATGTGGTGATCACGGTGATCACCGACAGCCTATTTAAGGTTGAGTCCGCTGAGGTGGTAAGGGAGGCGGTAAGGATCTACAGGAACTCGAAGGTTCCCTTTATGGACTGTCTGAAGATAGCCAAGGCTAAGAGGAAGAAGGTAAAGGAGGTGGTAACCTACTCGAAGAGGTTCGAGAAGGCTGGTATGAAGATCATCCGCCCCTGAGGGTCTTTACGAGGCTCTCCAGGGATCTTATGCTCTCCTCGAAGGAGACACCGATCCTGTAATCCTGCTTGAAGAAGGAGTCTATTAAGTCCTTGTTGTCCAGCACCCTGTCCACGGCGGGGTTGGACCCTCTCTTGTAGAGACCTAAGTTTACCAGATCCTCCATAGATTCGTAGGAGCTAAGGAGCTCCTTGAGATACATGGCCATCGAGAGGTGGTCCTCCGAAACCAGCTTAGGCATGAGTCTGGACAGGCTCCTGACTGGATCCACCGCCGGGTAGAGGCCTGCGTTGGCCCTCTTCCTTGAGAGGACTATGTGACCGTCGAAAACGCCTACAAGAGCGTCCGCCACCGGGTCCAGGGTTATGTCGTCCCCCTCAACGAGGACGCTGAAAATCCCTGTTATGCTACCTCCGTTCCTGAAGTTACCGCAGCTCTCCACTATGTTGGTCATCATGTGGAAGACTGAGGGTGTGTAGCCTTTCAGGGTGGGAGGCTCTCCGGCTGCGAGGCCTATCTCCCTCTGAGCCATGGCGAACCTGGTTATAGAGTCCATAACCAGGAGGACGTTGGCACCTTTGGAGGAGAAGTATCTGGCGTGGACTATGGCACTGAGGGCACCCTTCACCTTCACCACGGGAGGCTCGTCAGCCGTTGAGACAACGACTATGCTCTTCTTAAGACCCTCTCCGAGAACGTCCTCCACGAACTCCCTGACCTCCCTTCCCCTCTCCCCTATTAGGGCCAGAACAACCACATCTGCGTTGCTGTAGTTGGTGATCATGCCAAGGAGGGTGCTCTTCCCGACGCCCGCCCCTGCGAATATACCCACCTTCTGACCCTTCCCGAGGGTGAACATGGCGTTTATGGACCTTATGCCCGTGTCGAAGACCTCCTTTATCCTCTCCCTCTCGAGAGGGTTTACGGAGCTGATCTTTATGGGCATCCTCTCGGCCGTATAGACGGGCTTCCCGTCCAAGGGCTCCCCGAAGGGATTGACCACC
>WFOY01000063.1 GCA_015487835.1 Aquificaceae bacterium | reverse complement strand
CTATTATCCCCTGTCTGAGAGCCTCCCTGTACTTCTCCCTCAGCCGATTTATCAGCTTTCCCACGTCGTTCTCCGTGACCTTCCCAGCCTCCTTGGTGTGCTCCTCGGCGATCCTAAGACCCTTGTTTATCCTGTGACGGACCTCCTCTATGAGCTCGTACAGGATCTCGCTGGGTATCATTATGGAGTACTTTCTTGGGGACCTTATCTTGACCACCATCTCGAACTCAGGGGCAAGTGGTCCAAGGTCCACCATCTTGATCATCTCCTCGTAAACAGACGTGGGCATGTAGAAACCGGCCCCAGAGTGCATGGCAAGATGCAGGAAGTTCTCTATGGCACCTAACTGGTCCTTTTCGAAGGTGGTGTATATGTCAGGGTTCGTGAAGAGGCTCGTGTCGAGGACGAAGTTCTCCATAAGTCCTATTTTAACTGCCAGAAGGAAAAATTATTGGAAGGTTGGCCTGGTTGTGTCAAAATTGACACCATGGGCGGGATCCTGATAGTGGAGGACGACGAGAGCCTAAGCAGGCTCCTGGAGAAGAAGCTTAGGGAAAAGGGCTTCAGGGTTGACAGGGCTTTCTCAGGTCAGGAGGCGAGGGACCTGATAAGCACAAAAGGTTACGATATAGTCCTCTTGGACCTTAGGCTGAGGGACATGAACGGGATGGAGATACTCAGGGAGTTCTCCAAGACCACCTCTACCAAGTTCATCGTGATAACGGGTTACGGTGACGTGAGGACAGCAGTCGAGGCGATCAAGAGCGGGGCAACCGACTTCATCCAGAAGCCCTTCAGCTTTGACATACTCGAGGTAAGCATAGACAGGGCCCTGAAGGAGAAGAGACTGGAAGAAGAGAACAGGGCTCTTAGGAGCATACTCTTAGAGAAGGACCAGGAGGTCGTCCTTGAGACCAAGAACCCTGCCCTCAGAGGGGTCATGGAGACCGTTGAGAGGGTGGCGAGGACGGACATAAACGTCCTCCTGAGGGGAGAGACAGGAACGGGGAAGGAGGTCATAGCGAGGTACATCCACAGGACCTCCTCCAGGAGGGACAGACCCTTCGTAGTTGTGGACTGTAGTGCCATTCCAGAACACCTGTTCGAGAGCGAGATCTTCGGCCACGAGAAGGGGGCCTACACAGGCGCAACCCAGAGGAAGATCGGTCTTGTAGAGATAGCTAACGGCGGGACCCTCTTCCTCGACGAGATAGGTGACGTCCCGATACAGGTCCAGCCCAAACTCCTCAGGTTTGTTGAGACAAGGAGCTTCAGGCGGGTGGGAGGGCTCAAGGAGATAAAGGTTGACGTGAGGATAATATCGGCTACCAACAGGAACCTTGAGGAGATGGTTTCTAAGGGCGAGTTCAGGAGCGATCTGCTTTACAGGCTGAACGCAGTTGAGATACACGTCCCACCGCTAAGGGACAGGCGTGAGGACATACCCATACTCGTGAAGTTCTTCTTGGGTAAGTACAAGAAGAAGATAAGGCCAGAGACCATGAGGACTCTAATGAACTACCCGTGGCCCGGAAACATAAGGGAGCTTAAAAATACCATCGAGAGAGCAGCCCTCCTCTCCAAGGGTGAGTACATAGACGACAACATCTGTTTGAGGACTGACTCTGAAAGCCTCTGCCCCGAGGAGTTGTTCTCTAAGCTCCCATCCTTGGAGGACCTGGAGCTTATGTACGTGGATTACCTCTACAGGAGGCTGGGAAGCGTTACCAAGGTGGCCCAGGTGCTTGGGTGCAGCAGGAGGACCGTGTTCCGCAAGCTGAAAAGGTTAAGAGACCGGAACGGTGACCTTGAAGAGGGTTCCCTCCCCAGGTTTGCTCCTGACGTCAATTGACCCCTTGTACTCCTTCACTATGCTGTCAACTATCGCGAGCCCAAGGCCAGCACCTTCCCTCTTTCCCTTACCCTGGTAGAAGGGTATGAAGATCCTGCTGAGGTCCTCTGGGTCTATGCCGTGACCCCTGTCCTCCACCTCCAAGACCCAGCTATTGTCTCCCCTCCTCAACCTGACCCAGACGGTGCTACCTCTCTGGGAGGCCTGGACGGCGTTGAGGACCAGGTTGATCACCAGATGTCTTATATCCGCCTCGCTACAAAGGGAGTAGCCCACATCCTGGAGATCCTCCTCGATGAGGACCTCCCTCTCCTTGGCGTATATCCTGATCAGGTCTACAGCATCGGACACGGCCTTCTTTACATTAACGAAGTCTTTGGCCGAGTTCCTCTTGACCAGATAGAGAAGCTTGTCCACGTAGTTCTTGCACGTATCAACGGATCTCCTTATAAGGTCTATCTCCTCGGAGGGACCCACCTTCCTCTCCAGGTCCTCGAGGGCGAGGAGTATGGTTCCGAGGGGCGTGCTGAGCTGGTGGGCTATGCCGAGGGCCAAGAAACCTACGGAGCTTAGCTTCTGGGACAGGCTGAAGAGGTAGTACTTCTCCTTGTCGCTCTTTATCTCCCTTATTATCTGGAGTATCTTGGAACCCCCATCTATCGGGAAGGCTGAGATCTCCACGGGAAGCTCCCTGTTGTCGTGGGTGTAGTGGGTGTGGACCACGTTTACAGACTTGCCCAGCTTCTCTATCTCCTTCAGGGGACAGGGGTGACACTCGCCCTCACAGGGTTCGGTCCTGTGGTGGGAGACCACGTAGCAGAAGTCCCCGATCACCTCATCGGGGGATCGGTAGCCCATGTCCTGGGCGTACTTCTTGTTGGCGTAAACTATCCTGTAGTTCTTGTCTATTACGACGACCTCTTCCTCGAAGTCATCGAATATGGAAAAGTCCATCCCGAATAATTTAGGTGAAGCTGTAAAGGTTGTTAAGATGTCACGGGTGTCCCCTTGGGTGTCATGTATGTCACCAGAACCCGTCCCACAGCTTCTCAAAGTGCAAGTATTTTCAACCTGTCCAGAATGGCACGGGTCTTGCTTACTAAGTTTAGAGCGAAATCTTTGAAGGGGGTGGATACTATGGGAAACATCAGCAGGAGAGATGTGTTTAAGATAGCTGGGGTGGGTGCCATACTCGGGTCCACCCATCTTTATACAGCCTCGGTGTGGGCCGCTAAAAGGCCAGACAGGATGCTACCTCCCCCCAAGGGGAACAGGGTTGTGATCGTTGGGGGTGGATGGGCAGGCGTGACCGCCGCCAAGTACATTAAGAAGGAGATGCCCTCAGCTGAGGTGGTTCTCATAGAGAAGAGAAAGATCTTCATGTCCTGCCCTATAAGTAACGTGTGGCTCGGTGGTCTGGTGGAGATGGACTTCCTCATGCACGATTTCCATACACCTGCCTCCAAGTATGGTTACACGTTCATAAACGCAACCGTTCTGGACATTGACAGAGGGAAGAGAAGGGTTTACACGGACCAGGGCTACATAGACTACGACTATGCGATCATAGCTCCAGGTATAGGCTACAACTACGACGCCTGGTTCGACGGAGACAAGGATATGGCCCGCTACTGTGCTACCCACTTCCCATCAGCGTTCATACCAGGTTCGGAGCACGTAACGCTCAAGAGGAAAGTCCACAACTTTGAGGAGGGGACCTTCGTCCTTGTAGTCCCTCCACCACCCCATAGGTGCCCACCGGCCCCCTACGAGAGAGCTGCTATGATAGCTTACGTTTTTAAGAAGAACGGTGTGAAGGGCAAGCTCATCATACTGGACCCCAAGGAGGACATCAAACCCAAGGGACCAGGTTTCAGGAACGCCTACATAGAGCTGTACGGAGGTCTTGTGGAGTACGTGCCGAACGCTAAGATCAAGGAGGTTGACCCTGTGAAGAAAGTGATAAAGACCACCGCTGGGGAGTTCAGGTTCGACGATGCCAACCTAAACCCACCCCACAGGGCGGGCGACCTCGTTTGGAAGGTGGGCTTGGTCAACCCGAAGACCGGCTGGTGTGATGTGGATCCGCTGACCCTACAGTCCAAGATCGATCCGAGGATATTCATAGCTGGTGATGCAGCCTCTGTTAAAGGCTTCCCCAAGAGCGGTGATATGGCCCACAACCACACCCAGACTATGGTTGTTAAGGCCCTCGTTGCTCTGATGAAGGGCAAAGACCCTAAAGAGGCTGTAAGATCGCCTACCAACACCTGCTACTCTATGGTAAACGGAGACCCAAAGGAGGCTATAGTCATAAACGTTATCTACGCCATTGACAGAAAGAAGGGGGTACCAGTAAAGAAGAAGGTCAACGTAGAGAACAAAAGATCCTCCCGGCTTGCCAGGGCGACCTTTGAATGGGCGAGGGCCCTCTACAGGGACATGTTCAGCTGATACTCCCCTCTTCCCGTCGCCCCTCTTTAACTTTTTACTGAGAGGGTGAGCTATGGACAGGAGGTTATTCCTGAAGGTATGCACTGCCGTCGCCCTGGCTCCCCCTTTCCTTTTTAAGGGTTCTGTCAGGGCTGAGGAGTCTCAGTTCAAACCTTACAAGAAGGCCCTCCTCGTGAAGGAGGACGGCACACCCCTGAGACCTGAGGAGGTGGACCCCAAAAAACAGTACCTCTTCTTCTACCCTTACAGATCTACACCCTGCCTGCTGGCAGATCTGGGTAAGGAGGTGAAACCGGTCCAGGTAAAAACCCAAAATGGGGACCCTTACACCTGGCCTGGGGGTGTGGGTCCAAAAAAGAGTATAGTGGCCTTCTCCGCCATATGCACCCACCAGCTCAGCTACCCTACCCCTGACCAGAGCTTTATCAACTACTACCCCTCCGGTATGGTTGCCAAGATGTCCAAAAGGGATAGAGTGATCCAGTGCTGTGCCCACATGTCAGCCTTCGACCCGGAGAGGGGTGGTGAGGTCATATCGGGACCTGCTCCCTTTCCCTTAACCGCTATAGTCCTGGCCTACGAGGAGGGCAAACTTTACGCCCTTGGAACCCTCGGAAAAGAGGTCTTTGAGGACTTCTTCGATGCTTTCAAGCCCGACCTAAGGAAGATGTACGGGTCCTCGAGGAGGGCCAAGGAACTCGTCGATGTCTGCGAGGTCGTTGATCTTGAGAGCTACACAAAAGAGGTTATAAGGTGCTGATCGGTTCGAAAGGGTTAAATTAAAAGAGTCTTAGTCCGTATAGTATAATCATGAAGGGAGGGATAGCATGAGAAAGGGGAGTTTTGTCCTGGTCCTCCTGGCTTTTGGTCTGTCCTTCGCCTTCAGGGTGACCCAGGGTATAGATGAGGCCCAGAGGGCTGTGGTGAAGGCCTTCCAGGTGGGAGCGAGGGACAAGGCACCTTACCTATACTCCAAGACAAAGAGCTACAAGGAGATATCTACGATCTTAGCCTCAGAGGCGGACGACGTTGGGTCCAAGGTCTTCGCCATAAGGACGATGAACTACGCCTCCAAGGCCATAAGTGCCGCCTTCGTAGGTGTGGAGGATCTAACGCCCCTGGACACTCTCAGGAAGAAGGAAACCGAAGGGACTATGAGCTTCACGCCCGTGGATCTGGACGAGATCAGAAACAGGATCGAGTTCCTGAGGAACAACAGAGGGATGAACTGCTCTCCTAAAGAGCTGGGCAGGGCAGAGGCCTTCTACGACGCCCTGGTTTACGAGCTCTCTAAGGAGACGCCCAACTCCGCCTTGGTTCTCAGGTTCTACAACGAGGCGAGCACGGTGAGCAGGATAGCGGAGAGCAAGCTCAAGGTGGCGATCGAGAACGAGCTGGAGTGCTACACGGGAAGGAAGAAGGTCGTGGCACCACCCCCACCCCCACCTGAGGAGAAGCCACCCGAGGTGGCCGTAAAGCCTGAGGAGAAGAAGCCAAAGATCGTGGAGGAACCCCTGAAGATAACGGCCAGGATCCACTTCGACTTCGACAAGTACAACATAAAGAGGGAGTACATACCTATACTGAATGAGGTGGTCAAGACCTTAAAGGAAAACCCCTTCACCAAGGTCAGGATAGAGGGCTTCACAGACATAATAGGTCCCAAGGACTACAACGTGAGGCTGGCCTACAGGAGGGCCATGTCCGTGAAGAAGTACCTGGTCAAGAAGGGGATACCCGAGGACAGGATAGAGATAGTCGGCTTCGGTAAGGAGAGGTTCATAGCGACTAACGAGACAAGCATAGGCAGGCTCACCAACAGGAGGGTAGAGTTCATAGTGATAAGGGTCCAGGAGGAATAGGAACTAAATGCCCGACATCCTTATGGGAGTCTCCAGGGCGGGGCTGAAGGAGTCTGGGGATCCTGACCTTCTGGTCGTGGTCCTGCCCTACACCTGCCCTGCCTCCTTCATGTTCACGGACAACTTCTTCAAGGCTGGGTCTGTGATCTACTCCCAGAGGCTTGTCCAGAGGAAGGGGACGGTAAGGGCCATGGTCATAAACAGCGGCAACGCCAACTGCGGTACAGGAAAGGAGGGGGTAAAGCACGCGGAGATGATGGGGAGGAAGGTGGCGGACACGCTGGATATAAGTCCCGATGAGGTCCTTGTGTTCTCCACAGGGGTTATAGGTAGGCCCCTGCCCATAGACAGGGTCCTGTCCGCCATAGAGGACGCCTGCTCAATCCTGGAACCCCTGGATCTTGAGAGGGCCTCCAGGGTCATAGGCACCACGGACAGCTTCCCCAAGTTCGACTTCGTCAGGAGGGGATCCCTCGAGGCCTTCGGGTTCGCCAAGGGGGCTGGGATGATAGACCCCTCCATGGCTACTATGCTCGCCTTCGTGTTCACCAACGCGGACCTGAGCCACGCAACCTTAAAGGCCCTGCACAGGGAGGTGTGCGAGAGGACTTTCAACTCCATAACGGTGGACGGCTGCGAGAGCACGAACGACAGCTTCGGCCTTATAGCCCTCGGGGAGGTGAGGGCCGACCCTGAGGAGGTGAGGAGGGTGGTGGGCGAGGTCTCCCTGTCCCTTGCCAAGAAGATAGTGGAGGACGGGGAGGGGGCCACGAGAATAATCAAGGTGACCGTAAAAGGGGCCTCCATCGGCATAAAGGCGAGGGAGATAGCGAGGGCGGTGGCAAGGTCCCTTCTCGTGAAGACGGCCGTATACGGGAGGGATCCGAACTGGGGTAGGATACTCGCAGCCGTGGGGAGCACCGAGTTCCCGATAGACCCCTTTAAGGTAAAGGTTTACATAGGCAAACACCTGCTCTACAACGGAAAACCTCATCCCAAAGCGGAAAGTATGGCAAAAAAGTACTTAGAGGAGGAGAAGGAGGTGGAGATAGTGGTGGACTTGAGGGAAGGTAGGAAGAGCTGGACTTACTACTCTTCGGACTTAGGTTATGAGTATATAAAGATCAACGCAGAGTACAGGACGTGAGGTGGGCTATGAGAGGTTTCTTGGAGGCTCTTCCCTTTTTGATCTTCGTGGCGGTGTTCATAGCCTTAGCCTTTGGAGGAAACCTGATCAAGTATCTGGGAGGGATGGCTATGGTGTTCTCACCGATAGTAGTGCTGGTGATCCTCGGGATCATCTTCCTGGTGGCGGCTATCAAGATAATCCCAGAGTACGAGAGGGCCGTGGTCTTCAGGCTCGGGAGGGTGATAGGTTCCAAGGGGCCTGGGCTGATCATCATAATACCCGTGATCGATAGGATAGTTAGGGTTTCTCTTAGGACTGTTACCCTGGACGTCCCCACCCAGGACATAATCACCAAGGACAACGTCTCAGTCCAGGTGGATGCGGTCGTTTACTTCAGGGTGGTCGATCCAGTAAGAGCGATAGTTGAGGTGGAGGACTACCTCTACGCCACCTCCCAGATAGCCCAGACGACCTTAAGGAGCGTCTGCGGTGAGGCGGAGCTTGACGAACTCCTCTCCCAGAGGGAGAAGATAAACCTGAAGCTCCAGGAGATCATAGACAGACAGACGGACCCCTGGGGGGTAAAGGTGGTGGCGGTGGAGCTGAAGAAGATAGACCTGCCAGACGACCTTAGGAAGGCGATAGCGAGACAGGCGGAGGCTGAAAGGGAGAGGAGGGCCAAGATCATATCCGCCGAGGCGGAGTACCAGGCCGCCCAGAAGCTTCTGGAGGCAGCCAGGATCCTGGCAACGGAGCCTATAGCCATCCAGCTGAGGTATCTGGAGACACTTCACACAATAGGACTTCAGAACGCCAAGATGGTGGTCTTCCCCTTCCCCTTCGAGTTTATAGAGTTGCTGGCGAAGGGAAAGAAGGGATCAAAGGGTTGAGCCAGTGAGTATACTTCGGAACTCCTCGGACTGCTTGCCTTCCAGGACACCCCTCTCGTGGATCTTACGCTCTACCCTCTCGGGTTTGAGGGTCTCGATGATGAACTCCATGGCCTTGTGAGCCTTGGAGGGGTCCCCGCAGGTGTAAACGTCCACCGTGGCGAGTTCGTGCTCGGGCCAGGTGTGGATCGATATGTGGGACTCGGCGAGAAGTATGAACCCTGTTGCCCCGTGGGGCTGGAACTGGTAGTAGTGGGATGAGATCTTGGTGAGGTTAGCTACCTTGACGGCGGTCTCTAAAAGGTTTCTTATGTCTTCTACACGGTCTATCCTCTCCGCCTCCACTCCGTAAAGGTCCGCTAGGATATGCAGTCCGAGGGTCTTTGCCATTTCCTGTCCTCCCTTGAGAAGTTTTTGAAGAGTTTGAGCAGAATAAGACGCCTCATGATGGAACACCTCCTTGGAAGCAAATACATAGTATAATCGTTTTCTGTGAAAAAGACAAGAAGGTTAAAGGATCTAAGGCCTACACCCTCCATAGTTAAAAACGCGGTCTTCAACATACTGGGCGATGTGGAGGGGCTTCTCTTCGTGGACCTCTTCGCGGGCACAGGTCAGATAGGTATGGAGGCGGAGAGGAGGGGGGCCGAGGTCATATACGTTGAGAAGAACCCAGCGAGGGCTAAGGAGATAAGGAAGAGGGCGAAGGGCAGGGTCATAGTGGGGGACGCCCTCAGGGTCCTGGGAAGGATCGGGATCCAACCTGACGTGGTCTTCGCTGACCCACCTTACTCGTATGCGCACTACGAGAAGCTCATAGAGAAGGTTTTAGAAGTTCTAAAACCAGGGGGTGTCTTCCTGCTCGAGCACTGGAAGGGGAGGAGCTTTGGGGCTAATGAGGAGAGGGTTTACGGGGACACGGCGATCTCCATATGGAGGAAGGCTGTATGAGGAGGGCTGTATACCCAGGGACCTTCGACCCACCTCATCTTGGACACCTTGACATAGTGGAGAGGAGCCTGAAGATCTTTGACAAGGTGGTTGTCGCGGTGGCTGTGAGGCCGAGGAAGGAGATCCTTTTTCCCATAGAGGACCGTCTCGAGATGTTCAGGAGGATGGTCGAACACCTCGGGGACAGGGTTGAGGTAAAGAGCTTCGACTCGCTCCTTGTGGATTTCATGAGAGGGGAAGGCATAGACACGATCGTGAGAGGGGTCAGGCTCTTTACCGACTTCGAGTACGAGCTCCAGATAGCCCTCACCAACTTCAAGCTGGCTGGTGTGGAGACCGTCTTCATGATGCCCTCCCAGGAGTACATACACATCAGCTCGACCATAGTCAGGGACATAGCCTCCTACTGCGGTAACCTCAAGGGTATAGTTCACCCTTACGTGGAGAAGAAGCTGAGGGAGAAGTTTGGATGTGGCTGACGGCACTCCTCCTGATCGTGGGGCTTGGCTTCTCAAACCCTCTATGCATAAAGCTCTTGGAGGATAGATACAGGGACCCGTACCTTGGCTTTGCGATCCTGAGAACGGTTGAGAAGGCAGCCCTGGAGAGCGGAAGGGGAGTGTCCTGCGGTGAGAACTCTGAGGACCTTAAGGTGGAGGTTCTTAACTTCTCCGAAAGACCGATAGCCTACACGCCCGACCAGAGGGTAAGTGCCTACAACCTGTACATAACGCTCAGATTCACACTGAGCAGCAGGACGTTCACTCTGAGCAGCGTGGTCCCCTACTCCCTGCCGACGGGGGGTCTTGGCGACATACCCAGGAGGAGGGCCATAGACGACGCCCTCGACAAACTATATTTGAATATACTGAAGAACCTGAGGAGGTGAGAACCATGCTGATAAACGTGGAGACTACGAAGGGCATCGAGGAGGTGAGGTCCAGGCTGGAGGAGAGTGCGAAGGCAAGAGGCTTCGGGGTCATGAGCGTCCACGAGGTTACGAACATATTAGAGTCTAAAGGCTTCCCCATAGACTACGGCTGTGTCATCGTGGAGATATGCCAGCCCAAGGCTGCGAGTGAGGTCCTCTCCAAGAACCCCTTCATATCGACCGCCATGCCATGCAGGGTAGCGATCTTCGAGAAGGATGGCAAAACCGTTCTCAGCACCATAGCACCCACGGAGATGATAAAGATGTACAACGAGCCTGGGCTCGAAGACCTGGCGAAGAAGGTGGAGGACCAGATAAGGGAGATAATGGAAGAAGCGGTTAGATGACAGATGAGAGGTTCATGTCCTTAGCCCTCTCCCTGGCGAAGAGAAGGAAGGGCCTCACCCACCCCAACCCCACCGTAGGTGCGGTCGTAGTAAAGGACGGGGAGATAGTGGGCCTCGGATACCACGAGGAGGCAGGGAAGCCCCACGCGGAGGTGGTAGCCTTAGACCAGGCGGGAAGGGAAGCCAAGGGGTCCACCCTCTACGTCACCTTAGAGCCCTGCTCTCACCATGGGAGGACACCTCCCTGCACGGAGGCTATCCTGAGGTCAGGAGTCAGAAGGGTTGTCGTCGCCACCCTGGACCCAAACCCTCAGGTCTCGGGGAGGGGTGTGGAGAGGCTGAGGTCCGAGGGCGTTGAGGTGAGTGTGGGTGTCTTGGAGGAGGAGGCGAGGATCCTGAACGAGGACTTCTTCAGGTTCGTTACCTCCGATAGACCCTACGTTACACTGAAGGTCGCCCAGACCGTAGACGGCAGGATAGCCACCCTCTCGGGTGACAGCAAGTGGATAACCTCCCTCGAGAGCAGGAAGATTGCCCACAGGCTGAGGGCTGAGGCGACGGCGGTACTCGTTGGAATAACGACGGTCCTCACGGACGACCCCCAGCTCACGGTGAGGCACGTTCCCGTAAGTAAGAGGGTCCTCAGGGTCGTCATAGACCCGGACTTAGAGATACCCTTGGACGCCAAGGTTCTGGACACGAGGGATGGTGACACACTCCTTGTCCACACAGCGGAGTCGGAAAAGGCGGAGAAGCTAAGGGAGATGGGCGTCGAGACCCTGAAGCTGGAGAGGGTAGATCTAAGAGAACTGCTGAGGTATCTGAAGGAAAGGGGTGTTGTCCACCTCCTCGTGGAGGGAGGAGCCTACACGGTAACCCAGTTTTTAAGGGAAAGGATATTCGACAGGATGGTGGTCTTCCAGGCTCCCAAGGTCCTCGGTGAGGGGAAAGGGATAGGGGACATGGGGGTGAGCAAGGTAAAGGAGGCCCTGAGACTGAGACTCAGGAGAGAGATGAGGATCGGAGAGGAGAGGGTCTTCGAGTTCGTCCCTCCGGAGGAGAGGAGGAGACTTAGATGGTGAGGCTGCACTTCGATGACTATATTAACTCTCTATGAGATGGGTGAGGCTGAGAAGGTCCAAGATAAATGTCTTCGGTGAGAAGGCCAAGGTCCTGATGAAGGGGATGACCGCTCCAGAGGAACACACCCACTTCCTCCAGGGGATCCTCACAAACGACGTTAAAGGTCTTAGACCTGGAACCTTCAACTACAACCTCTGGCTGAGGCAGAACGGCCAGCCCATAGGGGACTTCTTCGTATACAGGTTTGCAGACCACTTCCTGCTGGACACGGAACTTCCCCCTGAGTTCGTGATAGGGGAGTTCCAGAAGCTGAAGCTCTCTTTAAGGGTCCGATTCGAGGACATGACTGGAAGCGTCGATCACATATTCCTCTTCGGTGAGAGTTCTGGGAGTTTCGTTAAGGAGACCTTTGGCTTCGATCTTGGAGAGTCCGAGTTCAGGGAGGTAGGGGGTCTTATAGTGGCACGAAACTCGGTGAGGCTGAAGACAGAAGGCTACGACCTCATAGGGGACCTCTCTGGTATAGATCTTCCGGAAGACCTCCAAACCACCGAAGAGGAGTTCGAGGACATCAGGATAAGGAACTGTGTACCTAAGATCGGTAAGGAGCTAAGGGAAGGCTTCTCACCCTTGGAGGCTGGGGTCCTCAGCTATGGGATCAGCATGACGAAGGGATGCTACGTAGGTCAGGAGGCGATAGCGAGGGTCTACTACAGGGGGAGAACTCCAAGGACCCTCGTCAGGCTGGTACCGGAAGGAGAGGTATCCGAAGGGGAGGAGATACTGGCGGAAGGGAAAAAGGTAGGTGTGGTGACCTCTGTAACGTCCAGGGGTGACATGGCCCTCGGATATATCCTGAGGTCCGCTTTGGATGGTGATCTCACGACAGAGAGGGGAACGGTCCTGAAGGTGGAGGTCTGCGGTGAGTCCTGAGGAGGTCCTGGAGAGGATCCTGAGGAGACGCTGTCCTGACCTCGAGAGGGAGGTGAAGGAAGGGAGGATCCTCTTCTTCTGCAGGGGGTCTCTGATCGGTAGCACATCCCTTATCGGGGAGAGGTTAAGGGCCGTCACCGTGTACTCGGAGAGGTCCGCCGATTCACTCCACCAGGAGTTTCTAAAGGAGATAGGAGATCTCTTCGGCGACAGGATAGTAGATAAGGGAACTAAAACCTCGACCGGTGTGGAAGGCATCTTCCACTACACCTACGTCCACCTTAGGGAGGGATGATTTCCTGCTAAAATGATCACCCGAAGGAGGGAAGGTTATGGGTGAGTGGAGAACTTTCGAGAGGGACGGAGTTCAGGTGAGGGGCTACCTCGCTGAGCCGAGGGAGAAGGGACCAGCGGTCATAGTCATACACGAGTGGTGGGGAGTAGAGTCTCCCCTATCTAACATAAAGGAACTGACGGACAAACTCGCCGAGGAGGGCTTCGTATCCTTTGCCCCCGACTTCTACAAGGGGAAGAACGCCGACAACCCCGACGACGCTGGTAAGCTCATGACGGACATGTTCCAGAACAGGATGTCCGAAGTGGACGCCATGTTCAGGACAGCTGTTGAGTCCCTCAAGGGTCTTGACAAGGTGGAGCCTAAAAAGGTCGGGGTCACAGGCTTTTGCTGTGGTGGGACCCTCTCCATGTACTTTGCGAGCAAGTTCTCCGATCTGATAGACGCGAGCGTTCCCTTCTACGGGCTCCCCCAGCTTGCTCCCATAGACCCTAAGAACATAAAGGTTCCCATATTCTTCGTGATGGCGGAGAAGGACGAATTCGTCAACAACGACGACGTGATAGAGATAATGAAGGGCTGTTGGAGGAACGGCATAGAGGTCCAGGGGAAGGTGTATCCGGACGTGAACCACGCCTTCCTGAACGATAAGAGACCAGAGGTTTACTGCGAGGAGACATCTAAGGACGCCTGGAGGATGATGGTGGAGTTCTTCAGGAAACATCTGGTATAATCTTCCGTTCACGCGGAGGTGGTGAGATGGCTGCCTGCCAGATATGCGGAAAGAGACCGGTCCACGGTAGGAGGGTGACCTTCTCCGGGGCGAGGAACCCGAGACTCTTCAAGCCGAACGTCCACAAGATGAGGGTGAGGCTCCCGGACGGGACGGTGAAGAGGATATACGTCTGCACCAAGTGTCTCAAAGCTGGAAAGGTGGTGAAGGCGGCGAGGGTCCCCAAAGAGGGGTGAATGTCTCTGAGGGTTCTCAGGTTCCTAACTGGAGGTGAGTCCCATGGCAGGGGACTTACCGCTATACTGGAGGGCATACCGGCCAACCTGAGTATATCCGAGGATTTCATAAATAAAGATCTTGGGAGAAGACAAAAGGGCTACGGAAGGGGAGGGAGGATGAAGATAGAGAAGGACACGGTGAAGATCCTCTCAGGGGTCAGGTTCGGGAGAACCATAGGATCGCCCATAACCCTATGGATAGAGAACAGGGACTGGGAGAACTGGAGGGAGAAGATGGCAGTGGAGGGGAAAAGACCGGAGAGTGCGGTCCCCTTCACGAGACCGAGACCCGGTCACGCGGACCTTTCTGGGGGCATCAAGTTCAACCAGAGGGACCTTAGGAACGTTCTCGAGAGGGCCTCCGCCAGAGAAACCGCTGCGAGGGTAGCGGTGGGTGCGGTCTGTAAGAGGTTCTTGGAGGAGTTCGGGATAAAGGTAGGAAGCTACGTGGTGAGCATAGGAAGGTGCTCACCCCCAATAGAGGAGGGGGACCTAATAAGGAGGCACGAGATGGCGGAGGAGTCGGAGGTTAGGTTCCCAGACCCTTCAAGGGACGGGGAGTTCAAAGAGGTGATAGATGAAGCTAAGGAAAAGGGTGAGAGCTTAGGAGGTGTCTTCGAGGTCTTCGCGGTCGGTGTCCCGCCGGGTCTTGGGAGCCACATCCAGTGGGACAGGAGGATAGACGGGAGGATAGCCCAGGCTATGATGAGCATACAGGCTATAAAGGGTGTGGAGATAGGTCTTGGCTTCGAGTCGGCGAGAAGGTTCGGATCTGAGGTCCACGACGAGATAGGCTATGACCCGGAAAAGGGCTACTTCAGGTACTCGAACAACCTCGGGGGAACGGAGGGGGGGATAACGAACGGGATGCCTATCCTCGTGAGGGTAGCCATGAAGCCGATACCAACCCTTAGGAACCCCTTGAGGAGCGTGGACATAGAGACGAAGGAGGAGGTAAGGGCCGGGAGGGAGAGGTCGGACGTTACAGCTGTCCCAGCAGCTTCCGTCGTGGGAGAGGCTATGCTCGCTATAGTGATAGCGGACGCCTTTTTGGAGAAGTTCGGGGGTGACTTCATGGAGGAGGTGAGGGAGCGGTTTGAAACTTACATGAGGCATATCAAGAAGTTCTGATGAGAGACCTGATAATAAAGCTGGCTGAAGAGGTGGGGAAGGCTACCCTTCTTGCCCTTCAGGCGGTTTACCTTCTCTTCAGGAAACCTCCGAAGGTCAGGCACTTCATAAACCAGGTCACCTACGTGGGGGCGGAGACTTCGCTGGTGGTCCTGGTCACGTCAACCTTCACAGGGGGTGTCATAGCCCTCCAGACCTACGGGACCTTCAACAGGTTCAACGCTGAGTTCCTGATAGGGGCGGTGGTAGCCCTCTCCATGGGTAGGGAGCTCGGGCCGGTCCTCACCTCCTTGATGGTTGTTGCGAGGGTGGGTTCCGCCATGACGGCCAGCATAGGGACGATGAGGATAACCCAGCAGATAGACGCCCTCGAAGTTATGGCCGTGAACCCTGTCGGCTACCTGGTCACACCCAGGATCTTCGCGACCACGGTGGGGGTTCCTCTCCTCACGATCCTCTCGAACGTGGCGGGCATATTCGGGGGCTGGTTCGTGGCCACCAAGATCTTCGACGTGAACGAGTATCTCTACTGGCAGAAGATGGTGGACCTGGTGGATCTGTACGACATAGTGGGCGGTCTGTACAAGGCTCTCGCCTTCGGCTTCATAATAGGGGCTGTGAGCTGTTACTTTGGCTTCTACACAACGGGAGGAACAGAAGGGGTGGGAAGGTCGACGACCAACTCGGTTGTCACCTCCTCCATGCTGATCCTGATCTCCGACTACTTCCTCACCGCTATTATATTCTGAGTATGGACAGAAGGGAGAGCCTGAGGGTCCTTGGGATCAGCTTCGCTCTGGTCTTTTCCTTCGCCTTCGTGGAGCTGATAGGGGGCTTCCTCACCAACAGCCTCGCTCTACTCTCGGATGCGGGTCACATGCTGACCGACAGCGTCTCCCTCCTCATAGCCCTCGTGGCCCAGGCCCTCGTTGTGAAGACCAGGGGCAAGAACATGACCTACGGCCTCTACAGGCTCGAGGTCCTGGCGGCTCTTCTGAACGGTCTCTTTTTGCTCGGGCTGGTAGGTTACATAGCCTACGAGGCTGTCCAGAGGTTCATGGACCCGGAACCTGTGAAAGGTCCCCAGATGCTTGCGATAGCCGTTATCGGACTTCTGATAAATCTCCTCGTCGGGTACATGCTCTTCAGGAGGTCTGGGGAGAACATAAACGTGAAGGCTGCTTTCCTACACGTGGTAACCGACACCTTGGGTTCCGTCTCCGCGATCCTCGCAGGTCTTGCCATAACCCTCTGGGGTTTTTATCTGGCGGACCCGATCCTCAGTGTCGCGGTCTCCCTCCTGATACTGCCGGGAGCCTACTCGGTGATAAAGAGTTCCCTGAACGTTCTCCTCGAGCTTGTCCCGGCGTCGGTGGACGCTGAGGAGATAGAAAAGGAAATCAGGAAGGTTCGGGGTGTGGTGGACGTTCACGACCTCCACGTCTGGTCGATAACGCCCGGCGACGTGGTCCTGACCGCCCACGTTGTGGTGAGCGATGTGGAGGCCTGCAACGACATCCTGAGCGATGTGAGGGAGGTCGCGAGGAGGTTTGGGATAGACCACACCACGATCCAGATAGAGCGGGAAGGCTTCTCCTGCCCTCCCTCCTGTCCCCTCCTGGGAGCCGGACGGAAACACCACGTCCACTGATATAATATCCTGAGAGCCGTGATAGAGATAAGGGGTGTGACGCTTCCTGTCATCTCGATCAGGATAAAGAACGAGAGAGATCTGGAAGCGGTCAAAAGGAAGATAGGGGAAAGGATAAAGGGTAGGCTCTTCGAGGGGAGCTACTTCATCATAGAGAACCAGGAGGACCTGCCTCCCGAGTGGTTCCCCGAACTCGAGGAGTTCCTCAAGAGGCTCAACCTGGGCAACATAAGGAAGATGAGTTCAGAGAGAAAGAAGGCCCAGGAGAGGACGGAGAGACTGCTCGTGGTGGACAGGTCCCTAAGATCCGGCCAGAAGGTGGAGCACGGGGGAGACGTTCTGGTCCTCGGGGACGTAAACAAGGATGCTGAGATAGTTGCCGTGGGTAATATTATTATTATGGGAGTCCTGAGGGGGATCGCCATAGCAGGGGCCCTAGGTGACGAGAGCGCGGTCGTGGTAGCCCTCAGGATGGAACCCCAGCAGATAAGGATAGGTAAGAAGGTGGCCATACCCGACGAGACGGAGAGGGTCTCTCCGGGCTACCCTGAGGTGGCGAAGGTTGAGGATGGTATGATAGTTTTAGAAAGGGTGTGAGGGGTTGAGGTAATGACCGAAGTGATAGTCATAACTTCAGGGAAAGGTGGCGTGGGTAAGACCACGCTCACCGCAAACTTAGGGGTCGCCCTCTCGAAGCTTGGGAAGAAGGTCCTTCTCATAGATGCGGACATAGGCCTCAGGAACCTGGACATGATCCTTGGGCTTGAGAACAGGATCGTTTACGACATACTCGATGTCTTAGAAGGAAGGGTCCCCCCGGAGAAGGCCTTCGTGAAGGACAAGAGGGGATATAGTC
>WFOY01000062.1 GCA_015487835.1 Aquificaceae bacterium | reverse complement strand
TGGAGATCTCGAACCTTATCGGCACAGTCACCACCTTCCCTCCGTAGGACTCAACCAGGTCCTTCCCCACTATCCTCTCCAGATCCCAGTCACCGCCCTTCACGAGGACGTCAGGCCTTATTGCCTCCACGAGCCTTATAGGGGTCTCCTCGTCGAATATAACCACGTAGTCCACTGGTCTCAGAGCCGACAGGACCTTAGCCCTCATCTCCTGGGGGACTATGGGCCTCTTGGATCCCTTTATCTTCTTCACGGACCCGTCCGAGTTCATGCCCACCACAAGTATGTCCCCCAGGGACTTGGCCCTCTCCAAGTAGTCCACGTGCCCCGCATGTATAATGTCAAAACACCCGTTGGTAAAGACAACCTTCCTCTCAGGTCTCTGTGCTTTCAGGATCTCCAAAAGCCTTTCCAGGCTGAGAACCACACCCATATAGGAATTTTAACCCTGTGATAGAATCTCAAAAAACGGGGAGGTTTGGTCATGTTCGTAGCCCTGATCGCCACCTTACTCGCAGTTTCTTCTGTTGTTGCTGCCCAAGGGTTAAACGACTGCATGAAGCCCAGGTACTCCCTCTACCTGGGATACTACCGGGAGGACCCTACAAATAACCCAGAGGACCCCACAGCGGGTATGATCTTAGGATGCTTCCCCTCCAAATCTGGCAACTTCCGGACCCAGTTCCTGTTCTCTTATGTAGGCTGTCTCGGTTACATAAACCTGGGGTCAGTTAGGGGTTACAAGAGGATCACCTCAATGGAAGGAGACTGGAGTGGTAGTGTAGACGGGAAGTCTATAGGTGGATCCTTTGAAGGGAGCTGCAACGACGAGATGAGTTACTGCTCCGGCAACTGGTACAACTCTGGTGGCAAGACCAGGGTCCAGGTGGGAGGGTGCAGGTACTTCGTGTCCCCCGTTGGAAGTTGGTACCTCTTCAGGCTGGGTGAAGGATCTGGGAACTTTAAGCCGAACATAGACACCTCCAAGGTTCCCCCTGTGATAAGGTGGGGTAGCGTTCCGGGTTCGGGTTACTACTTCGTTTACGTCCATGACAAGGACTGCCTCTACAGGAAGATGTCCCTGCATGAGTGCACGGTCTGGCACGCCTCCTGCCCCCAGGGGGTGACGTCTGTACCTTATGGGGACAGGACCATCTGCATTGGGATAACACCCGCCTTGCCCCTTGAGAGCGGGAAGGAGTACGTTGTATCGGTCATGGCCACAGGTGGGTCCATGGGAGGTATGATACCTGGGTCAGACGTTAAAGCCTTTGGTATGGAGGTGTTCAGGGCACCATGAGGATCTTGTTGAAGCTGGTCATAGCCTGTGCGATCTGCCTCGCCGTAGCCGGATCTATATACCTGGTCCTCAGGATGGTGGGTATAATTTAACTCTTCCATGGTGGTTAACTTCTACAGACCCGTTGAGGTCTTCTTCGGGGAAGGTGCGGCGGACAAAGTGGGCGAGGTGGCAAGGAGGTTCGGGTTCAAAGCTCTCATAGTCACGGGGAGGGAGAGCACAAAGATGACAGGTGCCCTCGACAGGGTTGTAAAGTCACTCAACTCCCACGGGATCCAGGAGTACCTTGTGTTCAACGAGGTCGTGCCCAACCCTACGGACAAGGTGGTGAATAAGGGAGCTGAGATAGCGGTGGAGGAGAAGGTTGACTTTATCATCGGCTTAGGAGGAGGGAGTGCCTTAGACGTTGCCAAGGCTATATCCATAGTCTCCTCCAACGAGGGGTCGGCCTGGGACTACGTTAAGTACCCGGAGGGTCCGAGACTTATACCCTATCTGAACAGGCCTGTCATCTGCATACCAACGACCGCAGGAACTGGGAGCGAGGTAAACCGCTACTCGGTAATAACCAACGAGATCAGAAAGGAAAAGCTCGTCATCTCCCACAGCCTGAACTACCCCAAGGTAGCCCTTATAGACCCCACCCTCACCTACACTATGCCGAGGGATCTGACCGCCGTTACAGGCTTCGACGCCCTCACCCACGCCCTCGAATCGCTCACAAACAGAGTGGAGAACTTCATGGCTGAGGAGTACGCGGTAAGGGCTATACAGCTAATAGCCAAGTGGTTACCCGTAGCCGTCGAGGAACCAGAGAACAGAGAGGCCAGGAGGTGGATGTCCTACGCTGCTATGATCGCAGGTATCGCCATAGACCACATGGGGGTGGCCCTTATCCACGCTATGGAGCACCCGGTCTCTGCTCACTACCCACACGTCGCCCACGGCGAGGGGCTCGCGATCCTCGCCCCCTATGTCACCGAGTTCAACCTAAAGGGGAACCCAAAAAAGTATGCACTCTTCGCAAGACTGATGGGCTACGAGGAGAAGCCCGAAAGAGCCGTGGACGCTTTAATAGATATGCTCGAGAAGATAGGACTTCTGAAAACCTTAAAAGACGTAGGAGTTGAGGAGGACAAGATCGACAGACTCACGGAGGACGTTTACATGCTCTCGAGACATTCCTTCACTGTGAACCCTGTTGAACCCACCTTGGACGACGTGAGAGATCTCTACCAGAAGGCCTACGAGGGGAGGATCTGACAGATCAAAGCCTTATCCTTCCCTTGAACTCCCTCTCCAGTTCTCTCCTCATGGCCTTTTCTTTCAGCTCCTGTCTTCTGTCGTGGAGTTTCTTGCCCTTGGCGAGGGCTATCTCCACCTTGACGAGGTTGTCCTTCCAGTAGAGCTTCGTGGGTATTATTGTGTAGCCCTTCTCCTGGGACTTTCCAAGGAGCCTCATTATCTCCCTCTTGTGTAGGAGGAGCTTCCTCTTCCTGAGGGGGTCCGGGGGCTTTAAGGTAGCGAACCTGTAAGGGGCTATGTAGAGGTTGTGTAGCCACGCCTCCCCGTTCTCTATGCGGACGAAGCTGTCCTTGAAGGAGACGTTCCCCTTGTTCCTTAAAGACTTGACCTCAGGACCTTCGAGAGCTATCCCTGCCTCGTACCTTTCCAGGATCTCGAACCTGTGCTTTGCCTCCCTGTTCTCGGCTATGGTTGTGATCCTTCCTCTACTCTTCGGCATGGTCTTTTATACCGGGGCGGTGGGAGTCGAACCCACAACCTCGGGATCCGTAGTCCCGCGCTCTGTCCAGTTGAGCTACGCCCCGTCCTTAATTATTTTAATCCCTCTGACCTTCTCCTTCAGTCTGCAAACGCTACAGACCTCCGTAGGACTCGGTTCGCCGCACACAACGCAGGGCTGAAGTTTCCCCTCCTTAGTTTCCTTGAATTTAGGGTAAACCTTCCTAAGGTACTCCAGGTAGAACCTCATCTTTGTTCCGGGAGACCTCTCCTCTATGCTGTTCAGGACCTCCTTAAAGAATATGCTCGTCGCATCCTCCGCGTAAGGACACTCCTCCTCTATGAAGTCTATGCCCCTCAGGAGTGCGTAGAGGGCTGTCTCCTTCTCGGTGAACTTGCAGAAGGGTTTGACCTTCCTGACGAAGCCTTCTTCGTCCTCCAGTACCGGGTATTTCCTCCCCAGATACTTTGTGTTCCACTGGATCACGTTCGCGAGGAGCGAGGAGGCCTCGTCAT
>WFOY01000061.1 GCA_015487835.1 Aquificaceae bacterium | reverse complement strand
GCGTCCACTACCGCCCTTCCGAGCGATTCTAACTGGCTCCTCAGCTCCTCCCTCACATCGAACTCCTCGACAGTCTCGTACTCCTCGGCCATGTATATGGTTCCCATGGAGCTTATCACTATCTCCCTCGCGAGGAAGGCCGGGATAAGGGAGGTTGTAGCCCTCCAGTTGTCTATGCCTATGGGTTCGAACACGGGAGCGATAGCCCTCCCTATCTTCCCGGCTACGCTATCGGATATGTTCTTAACCCCAGGTGGTGTGTTCAGCAGGATCCATATGAGTATGGATGCTCCGAATATAAGGGTCCCAGCCCTGTAGAGGAAGTCCTTGACGTGGACCCAGGTTATGGTGGCTACCGTCTTTAAGGAGGGGACCCTGTAGGGGGGAAGCTCCATAACGAAGTGGGTGAGCCCTCCCTTGTAAAAGGTCTTCCTCAGGATCAGGGCTGTAAGGACGGCGACCAATATCCCGAGCATGTAGAGGAAGGTGAGAACCACAGCAGGGTTATCTCTGAAGAATATGGATATGAAGAAGGCATAGACGACGAGCCTTGCTGGACAGCTCATGAAGGGTATCATCATTGTGACGAGGATCTTGTCCCGCGTAGACTCTATGGTCCTCGTGGCCATTATGGCTGGGACGTTGCACCCGAAACCCATGATCAGGGGGACCACACTCCTCCCGTGGAGCCCGAGTTTGTGCATGAACCTGTCCATAAGGAAGGCTACCCTCGGTATGTATCCGGACATCTCCAAAAGGGTTATCATCAGGTAGAGGGCCCCTATCAGGGGGACGAAGGTGAGGACGAAGCCAACTCCCCCTATGACAGCCTCCGAGAAGAACCTAACGAACCAATCGGGGAAGCCGAGAGACTTGAGTAGGATGCCCGCCGAAGGTCCTAAGAACTCTACCATGAAGGCGTCTATCCAGTCCACGAAGGGCGTGGAAAAGTCAAAGGCGATCTTGAAGGCCACGTATATGATCCCGACGAACAGGAGAAAGCCTATAAAAGGATGCAGGGCGAACCTGTCTATAAGGTCCGTTATATCCCTTCCCCTCTCTCCCCTCCTCCTCACGACCTCGGCGAAGAGTCCGTGGGCGAAGGCGTACCTCTCGTCAGACAGGATCTCCCTGAGGCCTTTACCGAATTTGGTCTCGAGAGCTTTTCTATCTTCGGGGGAGTCCGCAAGGTGTGAGATCAGTTCCCTCTTAGTTTTTGCACCGGTCCTCTCCGAGATCCCCCTGAGGACATCCTCAAGGTCCTCCGAGTAGCTCACCTTTGGAACACTCTTTTTCTCATAGACCTCGACCACCGCCGGGAGGATACCCTCTATGCCCTCCCCGGTTCTCCCCACGGTCTTCACCACCCTCACGTTCAGGAGGTCCTCGATCCTCTCCGTGTCCACCTCCATACCTATCCTCTCTGCCTCGTCCCACATGTTGAGGACGAGAACCGTAGGTCTACCGAACTCTAAGAGTTCAGCGGTGAGCAGAAGGCACCTTTCCAGGTTAGGTGTGTCAATCACGTTGAGGATCACATCGGGCCTCTCCTCCTCCAGGAACCTGACCGCTATCCTCTCGTCCTCGGACACAGGATCCAGGGTGTATATACCCGGAAGGTCAACCAGGTGGACCCTGTAGTTCCCGAAGTTTATAAAGGCTTCCTTCTTCTCGACGGTAACGCCGGGCCAGTTTCCCACCTTCAGGTGGGTCCCGGCGATCTGGTTGAGGACCGTGGTCTTACCTACGTTTGGGTTTCCTGCAATCGCAACACGGACGGTCTTCATTAAATTTGATACCTGATCTCAAAATCAGGCTACCTCGACGTAGCCCGCCAGGTTGTTGTCTATTATAAGCCTGGAGTTGTCCAACCTTATCAGGATGACCCTTCCGTTTTTGAGAAGAACCTTTGCCCTTTTACCCTCGCGTAGCCCCATAGCCGTGAGCTTCCTGACAGCGGGTATGTCCTTCTCCTTAAGAGACTTAACGGTGAACTCCTTACCAAGATCCACAGACCTGAGATCCATCCCTTTCCTCCGGTTTACTGATATTAAGATACAATCTCAAAATCTTCCTGTCAAGGGGTAAGATCCGGAACCCCAATACCGTTATCTTAGAAAGGGAATACGAGAACCTCAGAAGGGAACTGGACACACTGAGGACCAAGGTGAGGAAGCTCAGGATCTTGCTTTTACTTACAATCACATCCTTCTCTGCGGGTTTCCTCCTCCTTCTCTTATATCTCTCAGGTCTTCTGTCCTGAGGACCTCAACGTAGTTTCCCATCTCCTTCTCGTAGTTG
>WFOY01000060.1 GCA_015487835.1 Aquificaceae bacterium | reverse complement strand
TGTGTATAAGAGACAGCCTCAGACCTGTCTATGTCCTGGGCTGGGTCCCGAGTATCCTGATCCCTTCTTCCTTCAGGGGGAGGGCGATCTTGAGAGGCGTCTGGCCCCCGAACTGGAGCAAGACACCGTCGGGCTTTTCCCTGTCTATTATGGCAAGGACGTGTTCGAGGACTATGGGTTCGAAGTAGAGCTTGTCAGCGGTGTCGTAGTCCGTGGACACGGTCTCGGGGTTGCAGTTCACCATTATAGCCTCGTACCCCTCCTCCTGGACTGCGAAGACAGCGTGGACGCAGGCGTAGTCGAACTCTATCCCCTGGCCTATACGGTTGGGACCGCTTCCCAGTATTAGGACCTTTCCCTTTTTCATGAGACCTGTCTATATTTTACTTCCTGTAGTCTCTGGATCTTATCAGGGTCTCAAACTTCCTAACGCTGGATAGGAAGGAGGAGATCACAAGGTACACGGTGTAGAAAGATCCTGCTATCAGCGATAGCAGGGCTAAGAACTTCAGGATCTCCAAGTTCAGCAGAGGGAACCTGGACCCGAGATCGAAGGGCTGCCCCGTGATCAGGAAGTACACCGCACCCAACACCACCACGAAGAAGACAAAGTAGTCTATGGGACCTGCCCTATCCTCTCCGCTCATGGAACCCTCCCTAACAATATATGTGTGGTTTTATTTTAACACAGGGCCGGGTATGCTGGGGAGTTTTCTTGACCGTTTGGGCATAGTTGAGATCACGTGCCTTCTGTGTGGCCTTCCCTTTAGACCAGAGGACCAGGGCTTCGTCTGTGACGACTGCCTGAGAGGTCTCAAACCCGAACCTGTTCCTTACCTTTCCAGGATAGAACCCGTGGCAGGTTACAGGGTTTTCGGCAGTTACAGGGGTCCTGTGGGCGAGATCCTTAGGATCATAAAGTTCAAGCACGCTCTACCCTTAGCAAGACGTTTAGGAAGGGCCATAGCCGGTGATCTGGGTAGGTACGTGGAAGAGGTATCTCCCGACCTTGTCACCTTCGTTCCCGTTCACCTTTGGAGGTTCTGGTCCAGGGGGTTCGACCAAAACGAGGAGATCCTTGAAGGAACAGGGTTAGACTTTGATAAGGTCCTCGTGAGGGTTAAGCACTCCAGGCCTCTCGCCCGTCTGAGGAGGGAGGACAGGATCCGGGCGGTCCAGGGTTCCTTTAAGGTGAGGCCCTCCTTCCTCGACCGTATTAACAGTAAGAGGGTGCTTGTGGTGGACGACGTCCTGACCACGGGGTCCACCGCTGTATCGGTGGCCGTGGTGTTGATCTCTCTGGGAGCTGAAAAAGTTTTCTTTTACTTCGTCTCGGTGGAGGATTAAAATATATACCTGAGGCGACGTGGCCGAGTGGACTAAGGCGGGGGACTGCAAATCCCCTTATCGGCGGTTCGAATCCGCCCGTCGCCTCCACTGTTGGGTGCACATACAGATCATCTTGCGGATAGTATGAAAACCTTCCTTGTCTGGGGTCTCGGGAGGAGCGGACGGTCAGCTGTCAAGCTCCTTGAAAGCAGAGGTTTCAAGGTCTTCTCGGGAGACGACGCCAGGGGAGACAGGTGGGAGGAATTCGTAAGCTCGGTTGATACGGTCGTGCTCTCGCCTGGAATACCCCCCACCCATCCCCTCTGGAGGGAGGCCCTCAGGAGAGATCTTGAGGTTATAGGGGAGATCGAGGTCGCTTGGAGGTTCTTCGAGGGCAGGGTGATAGCCGTTACGGGTACGGACGGCAAGTCAACCACCGTAAGGCTTATAAGTCTGATGACCTCCTATCCTGAAGGCGGAAACGTGGGTGTCCCTTTCTCAGAGATCGTACTCAGAGACGCAAAGGGAACGGTGGTCTTGGAGATGTCCTCCTTTCAGGGGAAAACTCTATCCACCTTCAGACCCTCCGTTGGGGTCTTCCTTAACTTCTCTCCGGACCACCTGGACTGGCACCCAGACCTTGAGGACTACCTGAGGAGCAAGCGGAGGATCTTCCAGAACCAGACCGAGGAGGACCTCCTGATACTGAACGCACTCCAGCCTGAGGTCCTCGAAACACCCTCCTCTGCCAAGAGGATCAGGGTTCCGGGTGATGTCAGGGTCCAGGGTGATCGGGTCCTCATGGAAGGTGAGGAGATCTTCAGGACCTCTGACCTCAAGATCAGGGGAAAGCACAACCTTACGAACGCGGTCTTCGCCTCGGTGGTAGCCTATCTGGAGGGAGTTCCCACCGACAGGATAAGGGAGGTTCTCTCCGAGTTCAGGGGCCTCCCCTTCAGACTCGAGAGGGTGGGGAACTTCGGAGGTGTTGAGGTTTACAACGACTCGAAATCAACAACACCTAACTCGCTCCGATCCGCCCTCGACAGCTTTCCCGACAGGTCCGTAGTCCTCATAGCGGGGGGCAAGGACAAGGGGGCAGACTTCGGTCAGCTAAGGGATCTCGTGTCCAAGAAGACCAAGGCTGTGATACTGATAGGTGAGGCCAGAACGAAGATACGGGAGGCCTGGAGGGGCTGGGCGGAACTGTTCGTTGCTGACTCCCTTGAGGACGCCGTTAAAAAAGCCTTCTCGCTGGCCTCCCCCGGAGACTTCCTGCTGTTCTCCCCTGGGTGTGCATCGTTCGACATGTTCTCCAGCTACGTTGAGAGGGGTGAGGTCTTCAACAGGCTTGTAGTAAACTATTTTAAGAGATGACTGAGATCGGAAAGCTACTGGCGCTTTTTGGGGTTGTACTTCTCCTCGTTGGGATCGCACTCATGTTCTTGGAAAAGTTGCCCCTCGGTATAGGAAGACTGCCGGGGGACATAGTTGTGAAGAGGGACAACTTTACCTTCTACTTTCCTATAGTAACGTCCCTTCTGATCAGCCTTATCTTGACGCTGATCCTGAACCTCATCTTCGCGCTGAAGAGGTAGCGAACTTATTGTATATCTTGGACAGCACGCCGTTTATGAAGGCGGCGGCCTTCTTGTCTGCGTACTTCTTGGCAAGGTCTATGTAATCGTTGAAGGCCCTGCCTGGGTCTTTGGTGTCCATGAAGACCAGCTCCGCAACCCCGATCCTGAGGAGGTTCCTCTCTATGTAGCCCAACCTGTTAAAGCTCCAGTTCTCCAAGCTCTCCGCTATCAGGGAGTCTATGTCGGTTATCTTCTCCGTTACCGTGCCGATCAGCTTCTCCATATAGTTCAGTACGTTCTGGTTCTTTATGTTCTTCTCCTCCACTATCTCCTTGAATACTTTATCTACAGGATCACCGCTTATGTCCCAGCGGTAAAGCACGATCAGGCTGTTTTCCCTCGCTTTTTTTCTGTAACGCATGGCTAACCGAGTTCTCTCAACAGGTTGACCATCTCTATCGCGGAGAGGGCCGCCTCCCACCCCTTGTTCCCCATCTTGGTGCCTGACCTCTCAACTGCCTGCTCCAAGGTGTCCGCAGTGACTATGCCGAAAGTAACGGGTTTTCCCGTTTCAAGGGAAACGGTTGCGAGGCCCTTCGCCACCTCGGAGGCTATGTAGTCAAAATGGGGCGTTGCGCCCCTGATCAGGACTCCCAAGGCTATGACCGCGTCTATGTCATCCCTCTGGGCGAGTTTCTTCGCCACCAAGGGTATCTCCCAGGATCCTGGGACCCTCACGATCTCTATGTTCTCCTCACTGCCGCCGTGCCTCCTTATGCAGTCTATGGACCCTTCCAGAAGCCTGTCCACCAGAAAGTGGTTGAACCTGGAGGCCACTATACCGAACCTTATCCCCTCGGCCTTCAGGATCCCTTCCCTTGTTTCCATGGCAAGTATTAATTATAAGCTCTATCCGATCTCACTTTCTCCACGTTTGAGCTACATCATAATCATTTTCGTATATGCGAATATTCTAATAATTAGAAGCCTATGGAGGTGTTAGCCATGGCGCTGATAAAGGAGTTTCCACCGGACGGGGTGGTTACCATAAACAGGGTTATCTTGAAGCCTGAGTACACGGTTGATGATCTCGAGGAACGGGTCGCTGAGCTCTGCGAACACGTTAAGACCTACCACTCTATAGACGGTTTCATCGGTGGGTTCGTGCTTATGAACGCCGGGATGATCTCAAAGGAAGGGTCCACCGTCGAGGACAAGACCGTCTCACCCCTCAAAGACAGGGAGGCCCTGATAGTGACCTTCTGGACCTCCTTTGAGCAGCACGAGAAGTCCCACAAGAGCCCTGAGTTCCAGAGGCTCTTTGAGAGGGTCCTCGAACTCTGTGAGAACGGGAACGAGGAGATAGCCTACACGATGCTCTGGCAGGGGAAGGCTTACGATCCGGAAACGGCGAAGAAGGCGATGGAGGCCAAGCAGAAGTTCGCTCACTGTGAAGGCTGCTGACTGCCAGGTGGCTCCCCCCTCCCGGCTTTTATCTCCTTTTTATCCTGAAGAACTCAGGGCTGAGATCCGGGTTTATAACGACCTCCTCGAAGAAGACCTCCTCTATGAGGTCTCCGTCCTCGTCGAAGGAGGCTGCGTAGGTCGGAAAGAGGGTCTCCTTGGATAATTTTATGACGAACCTCGCTATGTTGCCCCTTACCTTATGCCCTTCCTCGCCCACCACCTCGATCAGGACCGTGCCTTCTTTCTCCTCCACACGCTGGGAGCCTTTACTCAGGAGATCCCTAACTGTGTAGAGTAGCGTGAGCACATCGGACTCGTCCACCCTGTGGTTAGAGGGACCCCTTATCAGCCTGCTCCCTGGATCAAGGTCCAGGACAAAGCCCCTGAGTCTTCTGAAGGGTCTCAGGTAGGCCCTTCCCGTCTCGGGGTCGTAGGTCAAAAGAGCTCCCCTGAAGGGTTTTACCATCTCCATCCTGACGAAACCAGGCTTCAGGTAGTAGTACCTGATCACCATGTCTATGTCCTCTGTGTCGTCGTGGTTAACCTTCATGAGGTAGGAGTAGGATCTGTATTCGGTCTCGAACACCCTTATAGCTTCCTCAAGAGGTCCTCCGAAGGAGATCAGAACCATCGAGACTATCAGGGCGTAACCTCTAATATGCCCCACATCCCCTTCTCCCTGTGGCTGGGGAAGAACAGAAACTTCTTGTCACAGTAAAACTCAAACTTGCCCACCTCCTTTGGCGTGAACCTGACCCTCACCTCCTCCTCAGGGTCCAACTCCTCCCTAACAGACACGCCCGGCATCTCAAGAACTATGTTGTGGGGTATAACCGCCGACTCCCTTATGAGTATAAGCTCGACAGGCACGCCCATCTTCACCACTATGTAGTTAGGATCGTAGTAGTAGGATCCGGCCTTTATCCTTACCCGCTGGACGCCGTCCTCGTCAGGTCTGGCTACGTACCTCTTCTCCTTCCACTCCCCTGGGATGACACTCAGGCTGAGGGCGAGTAATAGAGCTAACACCTTAACAATCATGGTGGCTCCCCTCCTCTCATAGTAAATTTATTTATGACCAATAAAGATCAGGGGGGTGTGTTATGAACAGAAGGGAGTTCCTAAAACTTGGAGCGGTGGCGGTCTCTGTGCCTATCGTGGGCGGTCCAGCCTTTGCCAACGGGGAGGCTGGCAAGCTCCCGGTCATCAAGTTCGAGGACCTGCCCGAGAAGGAAACCGAAGATGCTGTCGTTTACCACTGTGACTTTCCCCAGGAGAGCAGGTTCCACGGCATGCTAACCAACATAAGGAACCACCTCGCCGCTAACGACTTTGACCCCTTCAGGGTGAAGATAATCCTCGTGGCGAACGGCGTGGGTGTTAAGTTCTTTATGAAAACTCACAAGGGAACCCGGTGGGAGAAGGAGAAGATAGACCTAAAACGTGCCGAGGAGAGGCTCTCCTACCTCGCCCAGTTCGAGGTGGAGTACTACATATGTGACTTCACAATAAAGGGCATGAAGCTGAAGTACGAAAACTTCTTCGATTTCGTTAAGATCGTGCCCTCAGGGGTGGCGACCATAGGAAGACTCCAGCAGAAAGGCTTTGGGTACATAAAGGTCCTCTGATGGAACCTTTAGAGTTCTACGAGTATCTCGTAAGGAGGGGCTTCGAGAGGAGGAAGTCCCAGGAGGAGATGATAAGGATCGTTGATCAGGTGCTGGAGGAGGGAGGGGTCAGGTTAATAGAGGCACCTACCGGAACCGGAAAGACCTTTGCCTATCTGATACCGATAATAACAAGAGGTGCTAAGGCGATCATCTCGACGGGCACCAAGATACTCCAGGATCAGCTGAGAAGAGACATAGAGTTTCTGATAACCCACTACAGCATGATCACGGGGGATAGGGTAACCTACGCAGTGATAAAGGGCAGGGCGAACTACCTCTGCCTGGACAGACTCGAGAGGGAAAAGCCGAAGGACCTCGGGGACATACCCCAGCTTATGGAAAAGGGATGGGAGGGAGACCTCACCCTGGCACAGGTTCCTCCTGAGACCATAACCAAGATAAACGTGGACGAGGACCACTGCACACTCCACTACAGGGAGGTGTGTCCCTTCAGAGAAAGGTGCTACTACTGGAACATCGTGAAGGTGAAGGAGGCTACCGCCGACATACTGGTGGTGAACCACGCCCTCTTAGCTCTCAAGGAGTTTGAGGACACGAAGGATAGGGTTCTGGTTATAGACGAGGCCCACGAGACCGACAGGTACCTTACCCTGGCGACCACGGCGGGGATCTCCCTCTACACTATAAGGGAACTGGTCGGGACGATCGAGAGGATAGGTGGGGTGAAGGTAGATATAGATCCCGAAGGGTTCTTCAGGGAGTCCTTCGGAGGCCTCTTCAGAGAGGAGGACCAAGAGGTGCCCGTCGAGAGTTTCCTGCCCTACGCCCAAGGCTTCAGGGTATCGATCTACGATCCCCTCAGATCCTGTCTCAGGGATGCCAGGGAAAGGCTGAGGGAGGACCTGGAGAGTTTTTTGTGTTCGAGGATCGCGATAAGCCACAAGTTCAAGTTCTATCTGGAGAGGACTCTGATCTTGGAGCCGGAAACTTTAGAAAGGGTAAGGTCCGCCTACGAGGACCCGGACGAGGAGGAGAGGGTATTCATTGACAGGGTCAAGAGATTAGAGTTCGCCGAGAGGAGGATCTTCAAGATAGGATCCCTGCTCAGGATCTGGGAGGAGGATCCTCCCGATTACGGCTACAAGGTTTCCAGGTTCTGGAGCAGCAGGCTCCAGACCTTCAACTACAGGATGGAGGTGTTCCCCATATTCCCAACGGGTGTTGTGGACCCCGAGGCTTTCAAGGGGGTGGTCCTCACGTCCGCCACAGTGGACCCGGAGGATATAGCCCAGACAACAGGGATAAGGGGTAGGTTTCACAGACTCAGCTACAACTTTGACTACTCACGGGTGACCTTCATAGTGGAGAGGACGAACCCTAAAAGGGAGGGCTGGGAGGAGAGGCTGAGGTCCGCTTACAAAAAGATCAGGTCCCTCCACGACAGGGTCCTGGTTCTGCTCACGAACAAGGAACACCTGAGGATCATAGAAGGTGGTGAGGATGTTGGGAAGCAGGGGAACGGCAGCCTGACACGGCTCATAGAGGGTTTCAGAGAGGGAAGGCTTAAGGTTCTGGTGGGTCTGGACAGCCTGTGGACGGGTATAGACGTGAAGGGAGAGAAGGGGATACTCATGGCCAAGCTGCCCTTCGAGAGCCCCGAGGATCCCGTTACCTACCACAGGATAAGGTTCCTGAGAGAAACTGGGGAGGACCCCTTCCTGTATCAGAGGAGAAAGGCCTTTATAAAGTTCAGGCAGGGGGTCGGGAGGCTGGTCAGACAGAAGGGAGATTGGGGAACGATAGTACTCTGCGACAACAGGATATGGAGGTACGAAGAGTTTGTGGAGTTCCTTAGGGAACTCGGCGTGAGGGTCCTTTACGGAGACCCTGTCAGATCCCGAAGGACATCGGCACGTCCATATTTACGTCCTTAACCTCCTTTATCTCGGGGAACTTCTGTTTGAGGGCCCTCTCTATGCCCGCCTTCAATGTGAGAACGGACATACCACACCCCGAGCAGGCCCCGACCAACCTCACGAGAACGGTTCCGTCCTCGGTGACGTCAACGAGCTCCACATCACCCCCATCGAACCTGAGGGCGGGCCTTATCTCGTCAAGGACCTTCTCGATCTCTTCCCTGGTTGGCATACCCATCCTTTCACCTCCTTAACTTTCTTTAATTTAAAGTTACCGGGAAGAAAGGCAAACCTGTATAGCCTGTATCATATTAATCTATGAGGCTGAAGGTCCCCGCAAGCACGACGAACTTCGGTTCAGGGTTCGACACCTTCGGCTTAGCTTTGGATATCTACAACACCTTTGAGTTCGAGCCGTCGGACAGCTACAGTGTGCACATAGAGAGGGTTACGGGAAGGATCTCCCGAGGGATGAAAGTAACCTGGTCATAAAGGTTTACAAGAGGGCCTGCGAGGTCTTCGGTCTTGAGGAGGTCCCCTTCACGCTGAGGCAGGTGAACGAAGTCCCAACAGCGAGGGGCCTCGGGTCCTCGGCAACTGCCATAGTCGGAGGCCTGGAGATATGCTGTGCCATCCACGGAAAGGACATACCCCTTGAGGAGAAGCTTAAGGTAGCCTTTGAGTTTGAGCCTCATCCGGAC
>WFOY01000059.1 GCA_015487835.1 Aquificaceae bacterium | reverse complement strand
GCAGCGATACCGGAAACTCTGCTGGAGGCGGAGCTCTTTGGCTACGAAAGGGGGGCTTTTACAGGTGCACACACCTCCAAGAAGGGTAAGTTTGAGCTGGCGGACGGGGGCACCGTGTTCCTGGACGAGATAGGTGATATGCCCCTCTACCTTCAGGCGAAGATCCTGAGGGTTATACAGGATAAGGAGGTGGAGCACCTGGGAGGGGAGAAGGTGATAAAGGTTGACGTGAGGATAATAGCTGCGACCAACAGGGACCTCGAAGCCCTCGTGAGGGAGGGTAAGTTCAGAGAGGATCTCTACTACAGGCTGAACGTTATACCTATACACGTTCCCCCCCTCAGGGAGAGGAAGGAGGACATACCTATACTCGTAGATCACTTCCTCGAAAGGTTCAACGAGAAGTACGGAAAGAACGTCAGGATAGCCCCGGAGGCTATGGAACCGCTGGTCGAGTACGACTGGCCCGGGAACATAAGGGAGCTCGAGAACACCATAGAGAGGATAGTGGTGATGCACGAGGGAACCGTTAGGAGCGTGGATCTCCCTCCCCACATACTCGCTTTCAGGAGGAGAGAGTCCCTCGGGTCGATCTCGAACCTGCCTGAGAAGATCCAGGCTACCGAGAGGGAGAAGATAATAGAGGCCCTCGAGAGGACAGGCTACGTGAAGTCAAGGGCGGCGAAGATATTGGGCTACACCTTAAGACAGCTCGATTATAGGATCAAAAAGTACGGCATAGAGATAAAGAAGTTCTAATGGAACTCGGCAACCTAATACGGGCCAGGTTCGTTCAGAGGCTAAACAGGTTCGTCTGCAAGGTTGATGTAAACGGGTCTGTGGATGAGGTCCTCATCAGGAACACGGGGAGGCTTGAGGAACTGCTCGTGGAAGGTAGGGAGGTCTACCTAAGAAGAAAAGATAAGGGGAAGTACAGGTACGAGATGGTTCTGGTGAGGGCCGAGAGGAGTCTGGTCTGCGTCGATTCCCACATGGCACCCTATCTTCTCTTAGATCACATGAGGGCAGAGAACTACCCCTGGCCTCTGAAGAGTGTCAGGCTGGAGCCTAAGGTTGGCAGGTCCAGGTTCGACATTCTGGTGAACGACAATATCCTCGTAGAGACGAAGTCCGTGAACCTGGTAAAGGGGTCCAAGGCCCTGTTTCCGGATGCACCCACCGAGCGGGGCAGGAGGCACATAAGGGACCTGATCGGCCTGAGCGGTAGGTACACACCTGCCGTGGTGTTCGTCATCCAGCGGGAGGACGCAGAGGTCTTCTCACCCAACTACGACACGGACCCTGAGTTCGGCAGGGCCCTTGAGGAGTTTCACAGGATGGGGTTCACGGTAAAAGCTTTCTTATGCAAGGTCTCTCTCTATGAGGTAAGGATATGGAAAGAGGTGCCCGTTGTCCTTAATATGAGTTGAAGGAGGTGGTAAAGATGAAGGTGAAGGTGTCGGACGTTGATGCCCTTATAGTCGTGGACGTTCAGAACGATTTTATGCCGTGGGGTGCCCTCCCCGTCCCGGAGGGAGACAAGGTTGTCCCTGTCCTTAACGAGTACATAGAGATCTTTGAAAAAAAAGGTCTTCCCGTGTTCTTCACCAGGGACTGGCATCCTGAGAACCACATATCCTTCAAGGGACACGGCGGTGTGTGGCCACCCCACTGCGTTCAGAACACGGAGGGTGCCATGTTCCACAAGGATCTCAAGATGCCCCTCGACAACAAGTTCGTGATCTCAAAGGGGACCTCCCCGGACTTCGACGCCTACTCGGGCTTTCAGGGGACTGTCCTTGAGGACCTTCTGAGGGAGAGAGGTGTGAAGAGGGTGTTCGTGGGCGGTGTGGCTACGGACTACTGCGTTAAGAACACAGTCCTTGGAGCACTGGACCTTGGCTTTCAGGCCTTTTTACTTATGGACGCCATAAAGGGTGTGGACGTCAATCCTGGAGACAGCGAGAAGGCTGTAGACCTGATGCTCTCGAAGGGGGCCGTGGGTCTGGTTCTGGAGGACTTGACAACTTGACAATAACACACTAAAATTATATATGAAGAACTTTGTAAAGGAGGTGAGAGCCATGAGGAGAGGGATAACTCTCTGGAGCCCCTTTGCGGAGCTTGAGAGGATAAGGAGGGAGCTCGACAGGATCTTTGAAGACGTGTTCCCCACAGCTGACAGAGAGGAGACTTTAGCTCCACCCGTGGACGTGTACGAGACGGACTCGGAGGTGGTCGTCAAGGCTGAGCTGCCCGGCGTCAAGAAGGAGGACATCGACGTTACGATCAAGGAGAACACGGTCAGCATTAGGGCTGAGAAGAGGGAGGAAAGGGAAGAGAAGACGGAGAACGTCCACAGGGTGGAGAGGTTCTACGGCAGGTTAGAGAGACTGATACCTCTACCGGCGGACGTGAAGCCCGACAAGGCGAAGGCCGAGTACAGAGACGGCGTCCTCGAGCTGAGGATACCCAAGCAGAAGGTAACCAAGGAGGCTAAGGTCCAGATAAAGTAACCTCCGAAGGGAGCCTCTCGACCTTGGCTCCCAGCCTTCTCAGTTTTTCCTCCAACCTCTCGTAACCCCTGTCCAGGTGATGGATCTCCCTTAT
>WFOY01000058.1 GCA_015487835.1 Aquificaceae bacterium | reverse complement strand
GTCCAGAAGTGATAGTGCTCGGTAAGCCTGTAGGTGGTTGCCACATAGGGGAACTTGTCTGGTGTTCCGAGGAGATCTATGTCCGCCTTGTAGACCTTGGCCACGGGGTTGTGGGGAACCTGCGGATGCAGGATGTTGGTAACGGGAGACTCGTAGGGTTCGTAGTGTTCGGGTAACGGTCCGTCCTTGAAGGTGGCGTAGCTCTTCGCTGCGAAGAGTCTGCCCCTTCCCTCGGGGAGCATGATGAAGGCACCTATACCCTTCTCGGGAGGGGCGGTCGCTGCCGTGTCGGGTGTGTCTCCTACCCACCTTCCCTTCTCAGGGTCCCATCTTAGCAGCGGTCTTCCGGGGTCCCAGGGTCTTCCCTTGGCGTCGGCGGAGGCCCTGTTGTAGAGAACCCTCCTGTTGGCGGGCCAGTTCCAGGCGTAGTTGGGGTAGGTTCCAAGGCCGAGCGGATCGCTAAGGTCCGTTCTCTTGGCCAGGTTGCCCTCGGGCGGGAACACACCAGAGTAGAGCCATCCCCCGCAGGCAGTGGATCCGTCGTCCCTGAGATCCGTGAAGAGTCTGACCCTCTCCCCCTTCTTGTGACCGTCCACGTCCCTCGTGTAGTAGCCGTTTATCTCGGTGAGTATCTCCTCAGCGGTCGGGTAGTAGGGGTTCTTGTAGGGCCAGACCAGGTTCAGGATCGGATCGGGGAAGGCCCCACCTTCCTTCTGGTAGAGCTCCCTCAGCCTCATGAACAGCCTGCCGAATATCCAGAACTCGTCCTTAGCGTCACCGGGTGGGTCGGTTGCCTTGTACTTCCACTTTACCCACCTGGCGCTGTTGGTCATCGACCCCTCCTTCTCGAGGAAGGTGGCCGTTGGGAGGACCAGGATCTCGGTCTTTATCTCTGACGGATCTACACCCTCAGCCTTCCAGAACTGAGCGGTCTCTATCATGAAGGGATCTAAGACGACCATCCACTTTAGGTTCCTAAGGGCCCTCACCGTCTTCTTGGCGTTCGGTGTGTTGTTCACGAAGTTGAGGGCTGCCGTCACCATGCCCTCTATCTTGCCCTTGTACATGTCGTCTATGAACTTGTCCCAGGAGTTGTAGCCACCCTCAGGTTTGTAGAGGTAGTCGTAGGCAAAGTCGTTCTCAGGGGTGGCCGCGTCACCCCACATGCACTTGAGGAAGCTTATGAAGAACTTGGGATAGTTGGCCCAGTAGTTCATGCTGGTTGGGTGGAGCTTCCTGGGCGTTCTGTTCTTCAGGTGCTGGGCAAGGGTCTGCTCTTCGGGCTTGGGAGGCTTTATGTAGGTGGGGAGGTTCTTGTTCTGACCAGCAAGATCTGTCATACCCTGGACGTTGGCGTGACCTCTCAGGGCGTTTATACCACCACCGGCCACACCTATGTTGCCGAGGAGCAGCTGGAGCATGCAGGCAGTCCTTATGAGCTGGGTTCCGTAAGAGTGGTGGGTCCAACCGAGTGCGTACAGGATCGTCATGTTCTTGGTGGGTGAACCGCACTTGGCCACCTCCTCGGCCACCTTAAGGAACTCCTCCTTGGAGCAGCCGCATATCTTGGAGACCACCTCGGGTGTGTATCTGGAGTAGTGTTTCTTGAGTATGTTCAGGACACACCTGGGGTGCTTCATCTCGGGGTCCATCTTCGGGTAGCCGTCGGGGCCGAACTCGTAATCCCAGGTGGTCTTGTCGTACTCCCTCCTCTTGGGGTCGTAACCTGTGAAGAGGCCGTCCTTGAAACCGAAGTCCTCCCTGACTATGAAGGGGGCCGTGGTGTGGATCTTGACGTACTCCTTCTGATACTTTTCGTTCTGGAGGACGTAGTTGATAAGACCTCCGAGGAAGGCTATATCTGTGCCAGGCCTTATCTGGACGAAGATGTCGGCGACTGCGGCGGTCCTGTTGAACCTGGGGTCAACGCAGATTATCTTGGCTCCCCTCTTCTCACGGGCCTTTATAGCCCACTTGAAGCCGCAGGGGTGGTTCTCAGCGGGGTTGCCTCCCATAACGAAGACAAGATCCGAGTTAGATATGTCTATCCAGTTGTTGGTCATCGCACCTCTGCCGAAGGTTGGGGCCAAACTGGCCACCGTTGGGGCGTGTCATATAGTCGCCTGCGTCTCTCGTGCGGAAAGCCCAAGGGCAATACCTATCTTGACCATGAGCCACCCCTCCTCGTTGCCGAGGGGTGAACCCACGGCCCATATGATCGAGTCACACCTGTTGACCACCCTGCCCGCCTTGTCCCTGTGGATGAAGGTCCTGTCCCTCGTGTCTTTGATCCACCTTGCGAACTTCTCTATGGCCTCATCCCAGCTTATCTCCTTCCACTCCTTGGACCCTGCGGGTCTGTAAAGGGGTTTGGTGAGCCTAGTGGGGGCGTTCACGAAGTCCCTCAGGGTGGCTCCCTTGGGACATAGGGTCCCCCTGTTTATAGGGTCGTCGGGGTTACCCTCTATGTGGATGATCCTGTCCTTGGCGTTCATAGCACCATCCGATAGGGAGTAGGCGAGAATTCCGCACGAGACGGAGCAGTAGGGACATATGCTCTTCGTAACCTTGGCCTTAGCGATCTTTAGGTCTCTAACACGTGCGTGGGCCTTGGTCAGGTCGAAACCCAGACCGCCAACCAGCCCCGCACCCAGGCTGCCTGCGGAAAGCTTTAGAAAACCTCTCCTCGAGATGTTCATCTCTGCACCCCCCTTTCCTGGTGGATCTGTCCTTAAGTATAGGACCGCAGGCACGGGAAAGGCAAAAAGCTGATCTAAAACAGGTTAAATGTTGAGAGAACCGGAGGTAAGGTTGGGTATGGTCAAGTTAAGGAGCCACAGAATTTATGTTTTTATGCTTATTTTTTAATTTCGAAATATAGCTTTTCCCTAATATTGAAATTATCCACATTCACGTTTTATTTTTTCAATATTCAAAATCAAACATCGTTTTAGCCTTTGTGGTGAGAAACTCGATCAGTTCCTGGGCGGCAGGTGATAGGGGTCTTGTCCTGTCTCTTATGAGGTAAAAACTCCTCAGTATGGGTTCGAGCCTGGAGACCCTCAACTTTATAAGGTACTGGTCCCCCTTAACGCAGAAGTTGGACAGGAAGGAGAAGGCTTTAATGTGCCTTAGGATCACCTTTATCGCCTCGTTGCTCCCGACGGTCGCTATAACGTTCATGTCAGACAGGGAGAGTCCGTGGTGTCTGAGGGCCTCCTCCACCTTCATCCTGGTCCCCGAACCTTCTTCCCTGATCACCAGAGGCATCTCCATGAGGTCCTCCAAGGTGTAGGTCCTGTCCTCAAACTCGGGATTGGCCACGACCCATATCCTGTCGTCGTAGAACTTCACAAAGTCCACGTTCCTCCTCTCCTGAAGGTAACCTACCACACCGAAGTCCAGCCTGCCCTCAGCCACACCTCTATAAACGCTCTCGCTGTCTCCTATGTAGAACTCTGTACTTATGTTGCCTCTGAAGTTGCTCACGAACTCACCTATCAGGTTGGGGAGTATGTAGTTTCCGGGTATGCTGCTTGCCCCTATCCTCACCACGCCACTCCTTCTTCCCGAGAACCTCCCTATGTCCTCTATGAGCCTTAGCTTGAACTCCATGAGCTCCTTCGCGTAGTCGTAGAGCCTGTCCGCTATGGTCGTAGGGACAAGCTGTTTCCCCCTCCTGTAGAAGAGCCTCTGGCCTACTTGCTTTTCGAGGTTCTTAAGGTGGAAGGAGAGGGTCGACTGGGAGGCGTGGAGACATTTGGTAGCCTCTGTTAGGCTCCTCTTTTCGTAAACGCAGCAGAAGATCTCAAGGAGCCTAAGATCTATGTCCCTAAGCATTCAACACCTATTATTATAGGTATAAAGGGAGGTGTTTCCCCATGAACAGGAGGGATCTCATAAAACTATCCGCGGTGGCCGGGGTTTCCACACTTCTTATGCCCAAACTGTCCCTGTCCGGAGGAAGTGCTGGAAGGAGGGTGATCTTCAAGTACGAGATAGATATCCCTTACAAGGGTGAGACCAGGCTCTGGGTACCCATACCCGTGGACACCGACTACCAGAGGATGATCGGCCTCGATATATCGGGCACCTACAGAAGGGCCTCGGTGCACAGGGAGAGGGTTTACGGAACTCCCATACTCTACGCTGAGTTTCCGAAGGGAACGGGTCCCAAGAGGATGGAGGTAAAGGTGGGCGTGGAGTTCAGACCCAGGAAGGTCAGCGTGGTGGACGGGAACTTCAGGGTCCCCAGACATCTGAAGAAGTACTTAGAGCCCAGCCCTCACATACCTACCGAGGGCAAGGTGAAGGAACTCGCCACTGAGATAACAAAGGGGATGAGGACTATGACCCAGAAGGCGTGGGCGATCCACAAGTGGGTTGCCGAGAACACTTACAGGGATCCTAAGGTCAAAGGTTGCGGTCTTGGTAATGTTAATGATCTCCTCACCATGCTTGAAGAGACAGGGAAGATAGGAGGGAAGTGCGCGGACCAGAGCTCTATATTTGTTGCCATGTGCAGGTCGGTGGGCATACCTGCAAGGGAGGTCTTCGGTATAAGGGTGCTCCCCTCCGAACTTTCCATAGGTCTATCTATAAAGCCCGGATCTAAAGATCTCACGAAGGCCCAGCACTGCAGGGCGGAGTTCTGGGCGGGTGAGTGGATACCCGTGGACCCGGCTGACGTAACCAAGATAGTGCTAAAAGAAAAGCTACCCAAGGACCACCCCAAGGTGGAGTTCGCCAAGGTTTACCTCTTCGGGAGCTGGGACCCTCACTGGGTCGCCTACAACTGGGCCAGGGACTTCGTCTTAGAACCGGAGCAGAAGGAGAAACCCCTCAACTTCTTCGGCTACCCCTACGCGGAGGTGGACGGAACCCCTCTAAACTGGCTGGAACCGGACACCTTCGTGTACAGGATAAGGAAGCTGACAGCTTAGCGCCTCCACCTCCTCAGGTTACCCTCCCTAACGGTGAGGCCAAGGTGGTCTAAGTACTCAAGGAGCGGTATCAGGTACTTCCTGGAGAGTCCCAGGGTCCTCTTAGCGGCCTGGACGTCGAAGGTCTCACCTAGAGATCTCAGCCTGCGGGTGTAGTCCTTGAGGAGGTCGTCGGATAGGATCAGGAACTCACCTATCCTGTGGACGTGCTTTTTCTTTACAGCCAGGTTCAGTACCTCCTTAGGCACGCCCTCTCCGGTCAGTTCCCTCTCCTCCTTTATGCCTTCCTTCAGAAGATCCAAGAGCTTTCTGAACTGGGGAAGGGCGGTCAGGTCGCTCCTCTCCTCGCTCACCACGAGACCCTCTACGATCCTGTATCTTTGTGTCCTCTCTACGAGGTGTTCTAAGAGGTCCTCATCTATACCGAACCTCTTTTTGATCACCTCTTTCTCCACACCGTAGGTGTCCTTCTCGAACTCCCGGTCTAAAAACCTGGCAAGTCTTTGGAAGAGATCCTCAAGGTACTCCTTAAGGTAGAAACGGTCACCCACCTTAACGCCTCTTTCTTTAAGGGTTCTGTGGTCAGGTTCCTCCCAGGTCAGCCTCTTCATTAGGGAGGGCCTGAGGCCCTCGGACCCTCTCTCCCTCAGGAGGTAGGTACCAAAGGAGTTCAGAAGGTCCTCCAGGTTTTCCTTAACGAACTTCTTCTTAGTGATCCTTACGCTGGGGTGGAGGACCTCACCTCCTCCCAGGAACCTTCCCTCCGAGTTCATCACCACCACCCTGTCCCCCCTCCTGGCCACCACAGGCTGGTCTGTCCTCACCAGGTATATACTGCCCTCAACCCTTCTCAGCCTCGCCCTCACCTCCCTCATGCCGAAGAAGAGGTAGTGGACCCCCCTTGGGCTCACCTCCGCGTCCAACTTCAGGATCAGGTTCTCAGATCTCTCATAGGTCCCGGGCCTCAGGACCCAAAAACCCCTCTCCACAGACCCCTTGTCAACCTCAGGCAGGTTGAGGGCGACACGCTCTCCCGCGACGGCCTTTTTCACAAACTCCCCGTGGTTTTGGATCCTCCTCACCCTCGCCACCACTCCTATAGGTTCTACAACGACCCTGTCACCCTCCTCCACATAACCTTCTACGCAGCTCCCCCTGAGGACTGTCCCGTGTCCTTTCACGGTGAAGGCAGAGTCCACGAGTATCCTTAAAGGTTTTTCCTCGGCGTCGGAGATAGTCCCCAGGGCCACCTCCTTAAGGGTCTTCTTCAGGAGGTCCAGACCCTCCCCCGTTACCGCAGAGACCTTAACAACGGGAAGGTCGATCTCCTCGGATCTCAAGAGAGACCTCAGGTCCTCCTCGGCGAGTGCAAGGAGTTCTTGGTCCGATCTGTCTATCTTGGTGAGGACCGCAACACCCTTAGTTATCCCCAGGGACTTGGCCACCCTGAGATGATCCACGGTCTGGTCCATGACGCCCTCGGTGGCGTCCACCACAAGGATCAGACCCCTCGCTGAGGAGAGGCCGGCCACGGCGTTTTTGATGAACCTCTCGTGACCTGGGACATCTATTATCTCCACCCTGAGGTCCACCTCTGGGAAGTCAATGTAGGCTATGCCTATGTCGATGCTGAGCCCCCTCCTCTTCTCCTCAGGGAGTCTATCTGTGTCTATGCCTGTGAGGGTCTTTATCAGGGTCGTCTTCCCGTGGTCAACGTGGCCTGCGGTGGCAAAGAGGACGTACTTCATGGCCTGTACTTCATCTCCACCTTGCCCATCACACCCACTTCCACGTCGGCGTTATTACTGGCCACCTTACCCGCACAGGAGAAGATCAGGAAGAGGATCAGGGCGATAGCTATATACATATTTAATTAAAATAACACCATGCAACCTCCGGTAGAGGTAAACCCTATCACAGCCCTGGTCTGGGGTATGTTCGTTGGGATCGTGTTCTCCTCGGTGGGTGCTGCTGGGGGCATACTCGCAGGGGTGGGACACATATCCATCTTCGGCATACCCCAGGCGAACACGGTAAAGGTCATGAACCAGATAATGATCCTCACGTCCACGCTGGTCGCCGTCCCCTCCTACCTACGCCAGAGAAGGGTTGTCCTGATACTGGGTGGGTTGCTCGGTCTCGGCAGCATAGCGGGTGCCCTGATAGGGTCCACCGTATCTTACAGGTTCCTCCCTGATCTTAGGGATTACAAGCCCCTCTTCGGTGTGTTCACACTGCTTGTCGCCTTCAAGGTACTCCACGAAGTGTTCTGGTCGAAAGAGAAGAAGGCCATGAGTGACCTGGAGAGGGAGATCCAAGCTAAGGGGAGGTCCGATCTCAAAACGATCAGGGCAGGTCTGTTCAGGGTGGAGTTTGAGTTTCTCGGAAAGGTTTACTCCTTCAACCCTATCTACCCGGTCCTGGCAGGGTTCGTGGTGGCGGTCGTCTCCTCGGCCCTCGGCGTGGGGGGTGGCTTCCTGATAGTTCCCTTCATGGTCTCGGTCCTGAGGATACCCATGTTCTTAGCCCCTGGGACGAGTGCCCTCTCGATCCTCATAACCATGGTCGTCAGCATAGGGAACTACATAAAGATGGGTGCGGAGGTAAATACGGTCCTCCTGGGGTTGGAGGTGGTGGGTATAGCCGTAGGGTCTCTGATCGGCCCCCAGGTCTCAAGAGTTCTCAAGGAGAGAAAGCTTAGGATCCTGCTGGGGGTTGTTCTGATCTACGTGGGGATAGGCTACACGATCGGCGACTACATTAAGGAGACCTTTGGTATAAGGATAATATGAGGTCGGAGGAACTCCTAAGGAGCATACCCCAGATCTCAAAGATACTGGAGAGGTTCAGGGGATCCTTTCCAGAGGACCTGGTCAAGAGGGTGGCCAGGGAGGTCACCGAGAGGTACAGGAAGGAAATAAGGGAAGGGAGGAGGGACTCTGTAGACGACATATTCGAAGAGGTGGAGAGGAGGATAAGGGAAGGCCAGAAGACCAAGCTCAGGAGGGTCATAAACGCAACGGGTGTGGTGATAAACACCAACCTGGGGAGGTCCCCCCTGGCCGAGGAGGTCGTGGAGTTCATAAGGGAGATAGGGTCCAGCTACTCGAACTTGGAATTTGACCTCGAAAAGGGCAAGAGGGGTTCCAGGAACGCCATAGTGGAAGGGTATCTGAGGGAGCTCACGGGTGCGGAGGCTGCCCTTGTGGTGAACAACAACGCGGGGGCTGTCTACCTGGTCCTCAACACCCTTGCGGCCGGTAAGGAGGTGGTCGTGTCCAGGGGAGAGCTCGTCGAGATAGGGGGGAGCTTCAGGATACCGGACATAATGAGGTGCTCAGGCGCCAACCTGGTGGAGGTGGGCACCACAAACAGAACCAGGATCTCCGACTACGAGTCGGCCATCTCCGAGAACACAGCCCTGCTCATGAAGGTTCACAGGAGCAACTTCTACATGGAAGGGTTTGTGGAGAGCACCTCCTTAGAGGAGATCGTTGACCTTGGCAGGAGAAAGGGCGTACCCGTTTACTACGATGCGGGTAGCGGGCTCCTCGTGGACCTTGAGAAACTTGGACTCAAGGGTGACGAGATCTCCTTCAGGAGGTGTATAGATATAGGTGTGGACCTGGTCTCAGGAAGCGGGGACAAGATCCTCGGAGGACCACAGGCGGGGATAATCCTCGGCAGGAAGGATCTCGTTGAGAGAATGAAGAAGAACCCCATGTTCAGAACCCTGAGGGTGGACAAACTTACCCTCGCGGGTCTCGAGATGACTCTGAAGATCTACATGGAGGGAAGGATCGAGGACATACCCGTTATCAGGATGATCACCGAGAAGGAGGAGACCCTGCTAAAAAGGTCGAGGAGACTAAGGAGGTTGCTGAGGCAGGTGAAAGGTCTCCAGGTGGAGGT
>WFOY01000057.1 GCA_015487835.1 Aquificaceae bacterium | reverse complement strand
TCCCTGAACCTCCTTATCTCCTCCGCGTGGACGTCCCTCAGAGATACCATCGCGTCCTCGTGTCCCATCTCAGCACAGAGGGCTATCGTGAAGCAGTTGGTCCCCGCCCTTATCATCCTCAGAGACAGGTTTGCGTAGTGGCAGTGAACACCCACGAATATGCAGGCCTCTATCTTGTTGTGGAGGATCGTGAGGTTCGGGTGGTTGGGGTTTATCTCCGCTTCGGGGTCTATCTTGGGATACTTAGGTCTGTAGTCTGGCATCGGGATTATCCTGCAGTTGGGTATCTCCATGGCGAGTTCAAGGACCGCCTTGGCCTTCTCCATTGCGGCCGCGTTCCATCCCCAGAGAACCAGCGGACCTGGGAATATGGTCGGGTTCCTCCTCGTGAGCATGGCCTTGGCGGCCTCTCTCATCGCAGTCTCTTCGTCCACTATCTCTCCGTACAGGAGCGCCTTCCCGGGTGGAGGTAGCTCGACGCCCATAAAAGCTCCGGGCGTCGGTATGTAACCTGAAGGGCCCGGTGTGATGAGCTTCTTCTCCTGATCCATTACTAAACCTCCGCTCTCTATGAGATGATGCCTACAATTTATAAGGATTTCCTTATATTGTCAAGGCAAAAAGTATGAGCTAAGTCAAGCTTTTTAAAACGATGTTTTACAGCCACCTCAGCCTCCCTTTATAGCTTCGAGTAAACACTCCCTCATCAGATCCTCGGAGGGGTTCCCCATGTCCACCACCGTATCGAAGTCCTTCCCGTACCCCAGCTCCCTGAGGCGGTCCATAAGCAGTCTGTATACGCTCTTGAGGCCCTCCTTCATGGGTATGCCTTCCTTGAAGATGTAAAGCTCGTCCTCTTCCCTGAAAAAGCTAAGGCCGTAATCTTCAGGATTCTTCACCTCGAACTCCACGCCGACCGCGAAGGCCTTTCCGTGGTTTATAGCACTTTCCTCGGGAAGGTAGTGTTCCGAAAAGCAACTGAGCTTCTGAGCCTGGAAGAGGTTCTTATCGGTGGGGACCGCCACTATGTATAGGGCCCCCTCCTGCATAGTTTCGCCCTTCTCGTTCCTTCCGATTAGTTGGATGAAGTAGGTCCAGGACCTCATGGCGCCACCCAGTTGTCCTTGGCCAGAAGCTCTTCTGGCTGAACCTTCTCCTGAACCTTCTGGGAGATCTTGTAGGAGCAGAACTCGGGTCCGCACATGGAGCAGAACTTGGCGGTCTTGTAGCCCTCCTGAGGGAGCGTCTCATCGTGGTAGGCCCTTGCGGTCTCAGGGTCCATCGCCAGCTCGAACTGTCTGTTCCAGTCGAAGTTGTATCTGGCTATTGACATCTCAAGGTCCCAGTCCCTCGCTCCGGGCCAGTGCTTGGCTATGTCCGCCGCGTGGGCTGCTATCTTGTAGGCGATTACCCCCTGCTTGACGTCTTCAACGTTGGGAAGTCCGAGGTGTTCTTTGGGAGTTATGTAGCAGAGCATAGCCGCACCCACGGATCCTGCCAGGGCCGCCCCTATCGCGCTCCCTATGTGGTCGTATCCGGGAGCTACGTCGAGGACGAGTGGACCCAGTATGTAGAAGGGAGCCTCCCTGCACCAGAGCTGTTGTATCTTCATGTTGAACTCAACGTCGTTGAGGGGAACGTGTCCCGGGCCTTCTACCATGACCTGAACGTCGTGCTTCCAGGCCCTTTCTGTCAGCTCTCCGAGGACCTTCAGCTCCGCCAGCTGGGCCTCGTCGGTGGCGTCCTCTATGCATCCCGGCCTCAGAGCGTCCCCGAGGGAGAAAGAAACGTCGTATTTCTTGAATATCTCGCATATCTTGTCGAAGTGCTCGTAGAGGGGGTTCTGCTTGCCGTGCTCGGTCATCCACTGGGCGAGGATAGCTCCTCCCCTCGAGACTATGCCCATCACCCTGTGCTGGACGAGGGGAAGGTGCTCCCTCAGTATCCCAGCGTGTATGGTCATGTAGGAGACACCCTGACGGGCCTGCTCCTCTATAACATCGAGTATAAGATCCACCGTCAGTTGCTTGACGTCCCCCTTGGCTATCTTCCAGGCCTCGTATACGGGAACGGTCCCCACGGGAACGGTGCTCGCTTCGATTATCGCCTGCCTGGTCTCGGGTATGGCCTCACCGGTGGAGAGGTCCATTATCGTGTCCGCTCCGTATTTTATGGCGACCTTTGCCTTCTCCACCTCCGTGGGAATGTCCGAGGCGAGGCCCGAGTTTCC